>JAMORD010000110.1 GCA_027063755.1 bacterium
CAGATAGCCTTTATTGTACCACTTTAAATGCTCTAAGGGATATAGTTTGCTTTTGATGTACACATAGTGAGAAAGAAGGTTGTAGTTGTGGCAGGAGTAATCAAATCCCGATATGGTGTTTTTATATGATGCGACTTTTTTAAAATAATCGTTAGGATTCCACTTCATCCATGGAAGTCTTTGGGGGATACCGGCACTGTGGGTAACGAGTTTTATAATATCAATGCCAAATACGGTATCGTCTTTCTCATAGTATTGCAGAACATATTTCAATGTAATAAGGGGTTTGGTAAGTGATGCAAGGTCAAATATTGTATTTTCGCTAAGTCGATTTGTAAATATACGATACCTATTTATATCTCCAATTGCTGCTACAAAGGGTATATGCGTTTTCATACTCTTATAATAACAGTGGAGGTGATGTTTGTGAAGATATATGAGGGAAGTAAGGTTAGAGCATATACAGAATATTTGTGGTTTAATACCAAGAAAAGGAGGGAGCTTATTAATATTACGGAGACTGTTAGAGATATAGTGAAAAAGAGTGGGGTAAAAGATGGGTATGTGCTTGTCTCCGCCATGCATATCACGGCAGGGGTTTTTGTCAACGATGATGAAGAGGGATTATGGCAAGATATATGGGAATGGCTTGAGAAACTTGCACCATATCGTCCCGATTATAAGCATCATCTAACTGGAGAAGATAATGGTGATGCCCATTTGAAGAGTTTGCTTATTCACCACGAGGTTATTGTTCCTATTACCGATGGTGACCTTGACCTCGGACCGTGGCAGCAGATTTTCTATGCCGAATTTGATGGTCAGAGACGTAAACGTGTTATTGTCAAAGTGTTTGGCATAGTGTAGTTTTATATGATATACTTCATAAGTAAAAACTCACACCCTCTATATGTTGGGTGTCCCCGTTGGGGGTGCACTAAGAGGGTGGAGGAAAAACCCAACAGGAGGTGCAAAATATGCCTATCGTAACATTGAAGCAGCTTTTGGAAGCTGGTGTACACTTTGGTCACCAGACTCGCAGATGGAACCCTAAGATGAAGAAGTTTATCTACACTGAGCGCAATGGTATTTACATTATTGACCTTCAGAAGACTGTCCAGCAGCTTGAGAAGGCTTATGAGTTTGCCAAAGACATTGCTTCTCGTGGAGGAACGATTCTTTTTGTAGGTACCAAGAGACAGGCACAGAGGGTTATTGCCGATGAGGCAAAGCGAGCTGGTATGCCTTATGTTAATCAGAGATGGGTTGGTGGATTTCTTACCAACTTCCAGACAGTGAAGAACAGCATTAGAAAACTTAGAGAGCTCAAGAAGATGCAGGAAGAGGGACTACTTGATAACATTCCATTGAAGGAGCGCAACCGTATCATAAGAAGAATGAACAAGCTTGAGAAGTATTACGGCGGTGTTATAGACATGGAACGTCTTCCCGACGCTATCTTTGTTGTTGATACCCGGAAAGAGTCTATTGCCGTTGCTGAGGCCAACAAGCTTGGTATTCCTATCATTGCTATGGTAGATACCAACTGTGATCCCGATGAGGTTACTGTCCCTATTCCGTCTAACGACGATGCTATCAGGGCTGTTAAACTCATTACCAGCAAGATAGCCGATGCCGTCATTGAGGGTAATGAAGGCCGCGCAGGGGCAGCTGCTGAGATGGAGCAGGCTCTGGAGCAGGTAGAAGGTGAAGAGGAAGAAGTTCCTCAGAATGTCAAGAAGCTTGAAGATGCCGTTGAGAAATTTGGCGATTTATATGCAGAAAATGAACAGGGGGGCGATGAGTAATGCAGATAACAGCACAGATGGTTAAGCAGCTGAGAGAGATGACCGGTGCCGGTATGATGGATTGTAAGAAAGCACTACAGGAAGCAGATGGTGATTTTGATAAGGCGGTAAAGATTCTACGTGAGCGTGGTCTTGCCAAGGCAGCCAAGAAGGCAGGCAGGGCTGCCAAAGAGGGTATTATTCATGCCTATATTCATGGTGGTGGCCGTATCGGTGTTATGGTAGAAGTTAATTGTGAGACAGACTTTGTAGCTCGTACCGATGACTTTAAGAATCTTGTTAATGATATTGCCCTTCATATTGCCGCTTATGCCCCCAGATGGGTTAAGAGAGAAGATGTTCCCGAAGATATTATAGAGCAGGAGAAGGAAATCTATCGCAAGCAAGCCCTTCAGGAAGGTAAACCTGAGCATGTTGTTGAGAAGATTGTTGAAGGTAAGATGAAAAACTTCTATAAGGAAAATGTTCTTCTTGAGCAGCCTTTTGTTAAAGACGAAGATAAGACAGTAGAAGAGGTTATCAAAGAGGCTATTGCAAAGATTGGGGAAAACATTGTAGTTCGTAGATTTGTACGCTGGGAGCTTGGAGAGGAGTCCTGATAGCCATGGTGGTCCGCTCAGCATATAGTTCTATACTTCTAAAATTGAGCGGTGAAATTCTGGCAGGTGAAAGGGGCTGGGGTTATTCTTCCCAGTCCCTTTTTTCTATTTTGAATGTCATCGCCGCTTTGTGGAAAGAGGGTATCCGTATCGGTATTGTGGTAGGTGGTGGTAATTTTTGGCGTGGACGTATGCATGGAGATATAGGCCTTAGTCGGGTTGTTGCCGATCAAGTTGGTATGCTTGCCACAGTAATGAATGCTTTGGTACTTCAAGATAAACTTCGTCAGCTCAATGTCAAAACCCGTGTTGTGGGAGCTATGAACTTTGGCAACTTTGCACCCTCTATGTCCCCTGTAGAAGCTGCTAAATTATATCGCGCTGGTGAACTGCTTATATTTGCTGGAGGTACTTCTAATCCATTCTTTACAACAGATACTGCAGCAGTGCTTCGTGCCGCAGAGGTGGGAGCTGAAGTTGTAATAAAGGGTACTAAGGTTGATGGTGTTTATGATAAAGATCCGACAAAGCACCCTGATGCTAAGAGATATTCTTCTATTAGTGTTGAAGAAGTGCTCGAGCGCAGGCTTGAGGTTATAGACATGACTGCTGCCTCTCTTCTTAGGGATGTGGGACTCAAAATGATAGTATTTAATATAGGCAAGCCTGAAAACCTTGCTAAAATTGTTGCAGGAGAAGATATCGGAACACTTATATACTAACTGAGGAGGTGGCAGTGGTGAAGAATGATCCGCATGTTAAGGAAGCAAGACGGCATATGCAGAAGACCATAGATGTTTTTAAGGAGGAACTTGGAGGTATTAGGGCAGGTAGAGTTTCTCCTACTCTCATTGAAAAGGTTGAGGTTATGGCTTATGGTCAACCTATGGAGCTGAGACAGGTGGCCCTTATATCTGTCCAGGGTTCTACAACACTTGTTGTTCAACCATTTGATCAGTCTACTCACGATGCTATTTTTAAGGCACTAGAGATGGCTAACCTTGGAGCGATGCCTACTTCTGATGGTAGGATTATTCGCATTAATTTCCCGCCGATGAGTCAGGAACGTCGTGCGGAAATGATAAAAATCGTTCATAAATTTGCTGAAGAGGCAAAGGTAGCTATTCGTAATATTAGAAGAGAACTCAACAAACAGGTTGATGCTAAGCAGAAAGATGGAGAGTATTCGGAAGATCAGGCAAGAAGGGTAAAAGATGAAATTCAGAAGGTAACAGATGAATTTATTTCAAAAATAGACGAGATGGTGAAACACAAAGAGCAGGAGATTATGGAGTAAAGGTGTATTATGAGATAACGACTTCCTGTGTCAATTGTGGAATTTGCGTGGCGGTGTGTCCTGTAAATGCAATAGAGGAAGGGGAACACCGCCCTTTTATTAATATTAATGCATGTATTTTGTGTGATTTGTGTAGAAAAGAATGCCCTATTTCGGAGGCTATCGTGGTGAAAAATGATGAATAAAGCGACCTTTAAAAATTGGCTTGTGTTGATAAAAGAGACGGCCTTTCGTTCCTCTATTGGTATCATCTATGTTGCCATTGTGCTTGGTGCCGTTTTTCTTGGAGGGGAATACTTGTATGGTTTGCTATCGTTTATGGCTCTTGTAACTGTTTATGAGATTGTAGATATGGAATTTAAAGGGAAACAGTGGTGGAAAAAAGCTATTTATGGAGCTATTGGTGTACTCTTGTGGCTTGTATTATATTTCTTCTCACTTAGGGTGTTTCTTGTCTTATTATTTGTTATTTTCTTTTTATGGTTTTTTGTGTATGCAGTGATTCTAAAAAAGGAGGAAGAGATGTTTTCTTCTTCTTACTATATGTTCTTCTTTCTCATCATGTATGTTCTTGTGGGGTTATATATTGGCATAGAGCTATATGAGCAAGTGGGAAAAATGTCTTTTACATCTTTACTCGTTATGGTATGGACGTTTGATGTGTTTAGCTATGTAGGTGGTAAAACGATGGGGAAAACCAAACTTGTTCCTACTATTAGTCCTGGTAAGACATGGGAAGGATTTATTACCGGTTGGCTGTCGTTGGCAATACTGGAGGTGTTACTTTGGATTTCCAATATCTGGAAGGTAGAGCCATATACACTTGGTATTTCTGTTATTCTCCTTGCCCCCGTTCTTCTTACAGGTGACTTGGTAGAATCTGTTGTAAAAAGAAAGGCTGGAGTGAAGGATTCGGGCTTTATCATTCCTGGTCATGGTGGTATGTGGGATAGAATAGACAGCACCATCGCTGCATTCTATATTATGTGGTTGCTTGAATACCTGGAGCAGGTGATTGGCAGTGTCAAGATGTAAGCTGGCTATACTTGGCATTACAGGTTCTATCGGTTCTCAAACTGTTCAGGTGGCACAGCATCTTGGTTGTGATATTGTAGCTGCATCTGCTGGTAGACGTATAGAAAAGCTTCAAAGTTTAAAAGATGTACTTGGTATTGATGTTATTTATTCACCATATGGCAATTTTGATAGAAAGGCTTTTGAGGAGGCTGTGTATTCTGCAGATGCCATCATGGTAGCTTTGTCAGATGTTTCCGAAATGCCATTGGTTTTAAAACTCCTGGAAAGTGGTAAGCGTGTTGCCATTGCCACGAAAGAAATGCTTATTTTGGGGCATGATTTATTTGCACCGTATAGGTGGAAAAACTTGTATCCTGTAGACTCTGAACATGCAACAGTGTATATACTGATGAGACCGTATGTTCCTTTGGTGAAAGAGATATATCTAACTGCGTCGGGGGGGGCTTTTAGAGATTTATCGCTGCAAGAAATAGATAATCTTTCACCAAAGGATGCGTTAAAACATCCTGTGTGGAGTATGGGATACAAGATTACCGTTGATTCTGCGACCTTGGCTAATAAGGGTATAGAGCTCTTAGAGGCTAGGGTGCTGTTTGATATTCCGCCTTCTAAATTGAAAGCGGTAATGCATAGAGAGGTTATTGTCCACGCCATGGTTGTGCTCCACGATAACTTTACACTTATGGGAGCATATAAACCCTCTATGCTTCTTCCAATACAGTTTTCACTGACATATCCCAACCTTAAAGCGTCTTTACTGAAATCTGTCAATTGGCATGAGCAGACTCTTCATTTTCAGGATATTCCGATAGATAAGTACGGTATGTATAAGTTGGCCATAGATGTATTGAAGACAGACGATAAAAAACTGTATATGCTATATCTCATAGCAGATGATATTGTTGTTGAGAGATATATGAAGGAAGAAATAAAGTTTTCTCAGATGCCTGTACTTGCTGAGAAGATAATAAATACCCTATCAGATAGTGATATACCTACCTATCCAGAAGATAGGGTGGAGTGGTATAGACAGATGAAAGAGAGAGCGAAGGAGGTAGCAATATGAATATACTGCTAGCAATTATTGCATTGCTTATTATGGTAACCATTCACGAAACCGGGCATTATCTTGCAGCTATTAAGAGTGGACTAACTGTTGAAGAGTTTTCCATTGGATTTGGTCCACTGATATATAAGAAAGATATTTTTGAAGTAAGACTTATTCCCCTTGGTGCCTATGTCATGATAAAAGAACTGGAAGACCCTGAGTATGATGGAGAAGATATCCCCATAGGTGCCAAGATTAATACCCTCATTTGGGGGCCTCTTTCCAATATACTACTGGGCATAGTGTTATTTGCCCTTGTGTTTATGATAGGTAATGTCTACTATCCTGCTGTGGTTTATGTACCTGCAGATTCTCCATCTTACAAGGCCGGTATTCGTACAGGAGACACTGTCATTAGTATAGATAAGCATTCTATAAAACAGTTTAATGATATTACATCGTATATGATGATGAATTATGAGCCACCTCGTTCTGTCAATGTTGAAGTAAAGCGTGATGGTAAAACACTCATGTTTACTGTAACTCCAACGCAAGCAGATGATGGTAGATATATTATTGGTGTGGCCTTATATTATCCACCTATTGTTGGT
>JAMORD010000111.1 GCA_027063755.1 bacterium
ATGGCTTTAAAATCCAAACTTGGCCGCATGAGGGCATCGTGGGTAAAGGAGGACAATTACCATATTACTCTTATGTTTATAGGAGAAGTGCCTGAAAAAGATGTTAAGGTTATTGATAATAAACTGAGCACTATAGAAGTGCCGAGGTTTTCTCTTACACTTGATGTGTTAGGTTCGTTTGGAAGTCCACCCCGAGTATTATGGCTGGGAGTAGAAGAGAATGATACATTAAAAGATTTGGCCTTTCAAGTTAATAACTTGTTGGGCGGTGATATGGATAGGTTTCATCCCCATATCACACTGGCTCGTATAAAATATGGAGTGCCCCATAACTTTGCCGAAACGCTAAATGCTACCAAAATACGGAAGGCTACATGGAATGTAGATAGATTTGTCTTATTTAAGAGCACTCTTTCCCGTAGTGGTTCTATCTATACACCCATAAAAACATACGAGTTAAAATGATATAATACCTTTGTATATAAAAATGTTGGAGGTGTGAATTATGGGAGACCTTACAGATAAGAAGGTTAGCAAGTTTATAGAATATGCCCGTAAGAGAAGAGGTAAGGATGTTGTTATGCGCCTTAACGAAGGGGCTCTTGAGAAGACCAAGGTAATCTCAACAGGTGCTTTAAATCTTGATTTGGCCCTTGGCATAGGTGGTATTCCTCAGGGTAGGGTTATAGAGATATATGGTAATGAGGGTAGTGGTAAAACAACACTGGCCCTTCACATAGGTGCAGAGGCCATGAAGAAAGGGCTTCCTGTTTTATACATTGATGCAGAAAATGCTCTTGATCCTCAGTATGCCATGACCATAGGCCTTGATACAGAAAGTGGTAACTTTATTCTCTCTCAGCCTGATGATGCGGAAACGGCTCTTGGACTTATTGAGGATTTTGCCAATGTTGTTGGTGAAGGGCTTGTAGTTGTAGACTCTGTTGCTGCACTGGTTCCCAGACAGGAACTGCAAGGTGATATTGGTGATAGCAATGTTGCCGTATTGGCAAGGCTAATGTCACAATCTCTTAGAAGACTTGCACGCACCATTAAAGAGCGTGAAACGGCCCTTGTGTTTCTCAACCAAATTCGTGAAAAGGTTGGTGTTATGTATGGTAATCCGGAGATAACACCAGGTGGTCGTGCTCTGAAATTCTATTCCTCTGTGCGTATGGAAGTTAGGAGGAAAGAGAGTATTAAGCATGGCACCGATATTATCGGTCATGATATGCGGGTGAAGATTACAAAGAATAAACTATATCCCCCTTACAAAGAGGCTATTGTGCGTATTATCTATGGTAAAGGTATAGATACCATTCATGCGCTGATGGAAGCTGCAATATGGACTGGTGTCATTGAGAGAAACGGTAGTTATTACAGCTTTGGTGGAGAGAGATTGGCCCAGGGCAAAGAGAGCTTGAGAAAAGTGCTTATGGCCGAGAAGACCCTTCGTGAAAAGATTCGTGAGGCTGTGCTTGCCACAGCGGCTGCTTCCCAGGGTCAGCAAGAACAGAGTGAATCCTCCAATGCGTCGTAGGAGAAAACCATGTGATCCCAACGATAAAGAGTATATGCTGAGATATGTGAAAGGCCTTCTGCAAAGAAGGCCTTATCCTATATATGAGTTGAAAAAACGGCTTCTTATGAAGGGATGTAATCCCGATATTGTAGAAGAAGTGATGGTAAAATTAAAAGAAGTTGTTTCAGAAAAACTTCTTAATGAGGAGTTTTTAGAGGCCTTGTATATGGGAGCATGTAGAAAGGGTAAAGGTCCTATGTGGTTTCGTCAAAGAGCACTAATGTCTGGTGTGCCCGAAGACATGATAAACTCGTATATAGATAGTGTCAATTGGAAGGATTCGTTGAGAGTCTGTGTGGATAAGGCAAAGAACAAATATGCTGATGATCTTTATAAAATAAAAGTTTTTTTGTACAGAAATGGCTTTAATGAATCCTTTTGGGACATGGCTATGGAAATGCTAAAGGAGGGATAAATTGTGGCAGGTAATGTTTGGATAGTAATGACATCTTCACTTATTGTGGGTGGTGCTGCTGGTGCCGCCTTTGGATATTACATTGTCAATCAGACATTGAAGAAGAAGGTAGAAGAGGTTCTTGGTGCAGCCCGCACAGAGGCTACATCTATAGTAGAAGAAGCAAAGGCGAAAGCTGAGCAAATAAAGGCTAAAGCTCGTGAAGAGGCTATGCGTATTAGGGAAAAGATGCTTGAGGATATTAATGAGAAGAAGCTGGAGATAGAGAGGCTTAAGGCAAGATTAGAAGCAGAAGAACGTTCACTCCAACAAGAGAAGAGGTATCTTGAAAAACAGGAGAGAGAACTTCAGAAGAGAGCTGAAGCCCTTGAGAGGGACTATGAAAAACGCCTTGCAGATATAGAAAAACGTATAGCTGAGATAGAGAGGATGAAGGCAGAGCTTGAAGAAAGGGAAAAGGCTATAGAGGAGAGAGAACGCATGCTTGAAGATGCCTTTGCCGAGGTTGACAAAAAACTACAGGAAATTGCAGGTATGACCCCAGAGGAAGCGAGAGATATTTTATTTAAAAACTTGGAGGAGGAGCTTGCCTACGATGTAGGTAAGAAAATACAAGAGTTTGAGGAAGACTACAAGGATAGGGCAGAAGATATTGCCCGAAAGATACTACTTACTGTTATGGGCCGTATTGTTACCGATACTGTTCCTGAGGCAACAATCTCTACAGTTGCCATACCCAATGAGGAGATGAAGGGCCGTATTATAGGTAGAGAAGGTAGAAATATTAGGGCCTTTGAGAGTCTTACAGGTGTAGATTTGCTTATAGACGATACTCCCGATGTTGTTGTTATCTCTTCTTTTGACCCTGTTAGGAGAGAGATAGCCCGAAGAACTTTGGAAAAGCTTGTGAAAGATGGTCGTATACATCCGGCTAAGATTGAAGAGTTTTATGAGAAGAGCAAAGAGGAAGTAGAGCAGGAGATGAAAAAACGTGCCGAAGAGGCCCTTACCAAGGTTGGTATTAGGAATATTCATCCTGAACTGAAAAAAATTATTGGAAGGCTGTATTTCAGATATTCTTATGGTCAAAATATTCTTTATCACAGCATTGAAGTGGCCCAGATTGCCGGTTATATTGCTGCAGAGCTGGGGCTTGATGTAGATCTTGCTAAGAGGGCAGCATTCCTTCATGATATAGGTAAAGGTATTGTTGAGCAGGAAGGTTCTCACGCCCTTGTGGGTGCAGAATATGCCCGTAAATATAAAGAGTCTGATATAGTTGTCAATGCAATAGCCTCTCACCACGGTGAGGAACCACAGCTCACCCCATATGCCGTTATTACACAACTTGCTGATGCTGTATCTGCTGCAAGACCTGGTGCTCGTTATGAAAATTATGAGTTCTTTATAAAGAGGCTGAGGGCACTGGAGGAAATAGCAAAGACTGTTAATGGTGTGAAAGACAGTTTTGCCATTCAAGCTGGTAGAGAGCTGAGAATTATTGTTGATCCAGAGGTTGTTACCGATGCCGAGGCATATAAGATTGCACGCGATGTTGCACAGCGTGTTGAAGACGAGCTGACATATCCTGGTCAGATAAAGGTAACAGTTATCAGAGAGACAAGGGCGGTGGAATACGCTAAATGAGAATCTTGTTTTTTGGTGATGTTATAGGGGCACCGGGCAGAAAAGTTCTTAGAGATGCTATAGAATATCTTGGCCGTGATGCCGATGTTATTATTGCCAATGGGGAAAATGCCGCCCATGGTTATGGACTAACACCTAAGGTTGTTGAGGAGATACTTGATGCTGGTGTAGACATTATTACCACAGGGGGGCATTTCTACGATCGCAAGGAATGGAAAGAGGTCTTGGATCACTATCCACAGGTGGTTGTGCCGGCAAACTATCCCGGACGGTTTCATAGGGGATATTACATATCCAGCAAGGGGATAGCTGTAATGAATATTCACGGTCAGATATTCGTCAATATCATTTTCCACCATCCGTTTCATACCGCTGATAAGGTTATACGGCAGATAAGAGAAGAGGCCGGTGATATTCCTATACTGTTTGATTTTCACGGTGAGGCAACATCTGAAAAGATGGCCATGGCCTGGTATGTTGATGGTAGAGTATCGGCTGTTGTGGGTACCCATACCCATGTACCTACAGCCGATGAACGAATATTACCCGGAGGTACAGGATATATAACCGATGTAGGTATGTGTGGCTGTATAGATACCGTTATTGGTATGGATAAAGATGCGGCCGTTAAAAGGTTTACAACAGGTATACCCGAGCGTATAGAACCACCAAAGAAATGCGAAAATCTTCGTGCATATGGTGTTTTTATAGAAATCAATGAAGAGGGAAAAGCAACCTCTATGAGGAGGGTAGTGTATGAAGGATAACTTTACCTTTTATGTCCAGACATACGGGTGTCAAATGAATAAAAACGATAGCGAAATGGTTGCGGGTAACCTTCGCCTTATGGGAGGCCGTATGGTTGCCGATATGAAAGATGCCGATGTGGTGCTTATTAATACATGCTCTGTTAGGCAACATGCTGAAGATAGAGCACAGGGAACCATTGGTGCTCTAAAGAAATATGTTAGGGAAAAAGGTACAAAGGTTATTGTTATGGGCTGTATGGCCGAAAATATGGGTCAGAAACTTATGGAAAAGTTCCCTTATCTTCTTGCCGTTGTTGGTCCTAATTACCTTGAGTTTATTCCCGAGATCATTAAGGAAAACAAAAAGGGAGTATATGTGGGGGATAGAGATATCACATTTGAGCTTTATAAAAACGCCGTAAGGTTTGAGTCCCACAGGGCATATATCACTATTGTTAAGGGTTGTGAAAACTTCTGCACATACTGCATTGTGCCTTATACAAGAGGTCATATACAGAGCAGACGTATGGGAGATATTATCAGAGAGGTCAAAATGGCCGTAGAGGCTGGTGCCAAAGAGATACATCTACTTGGTCAGAATGTCAATGAGTGGGGTAAAGAGTGGGGTTATAAAGACCCCAGCTTTGGCGATCTCCTGAGAGAAGTTTCAAAAGTTGAGGGTATAGGGATTATTAGGTACACAACCCCACATCCCAAATACTTTGGTAAAGATCTTGTAGATACCATTGTTGAATTACCTAAGGTGACAAGGTATTTTCACCTTCCCATACAGGCTGGTGATAACGAGGTTCTCAGGCTCATGAATCGTGGTTATACAGTAGAGGAATTTATGGATCTTATAGACTATATCAAAGAAAAGGCTGCAGATAGATATGCCATAGGCACCGATGTTATTGTGGGTTTTCCCGGCGAGACACCAGAAGCCTTTGAGAACACACTAAAAGTGTTTGAAAGGATACGCTTTGATGTAGCCTATATAGCCATGTATTCTCCTCGTCCACACACGGCAGCAGCTTTGCTGACAGATAAGTTTGTCCCTGAAGAGGAAAAAAAGAGGCGCTTTGATGCACTGTATGCCCTTCAGGAAAAGATTGCATGGGAGAAGAATCAGCAATATGTGGGTACTATAGATAGGGTCATGGTAGATAACTATGACGAATCTAAAGGTGCTTATATAGGGCGTGATGATATCAATAAGACCGTAGTATTCACAGCCCGAGAAGGCTATAAGCCTGGTGATATAGTTGATGTCAAGATAGAAAAGGCAAAATCTTGGGTCTTATATGGAAGAGAAATATAGAGGGAAAAGGAAGAAACTGGCCATTAGTATAGTAGGTCTTACCGCTTCAGGTAAGACCTCTTTTCTACATAATGTTCTTGATTTTCTTGTAGCAGAAGGTGTGTCATTCATTACCATTTCCGTAGACAGTGGTGCCGTTTATAAATACCTTGACATTGGCACGGCCAAGCCCACACCAGAAGAGATAGAAAAATACAATTATCGTCTTGTCAATGTTGTTTCTCCCTGTGAGAGATATTCTTTGGCGAGGTTTATCAAAGATACCGATGAGGTTTTGAGACATGCAGATACCGATGTCGTGTTTATTATTGGAGGTACACCTTTGTATTTTTATACCCTTGTTGGAGAAAGTGGTTATGTACCTGTGCAACCAGATAGTGCTATAAGAAATCATTTAAGACAGATTGCAAATGAGCGTGGCAGTAGGTACATTTACAATCTTATGAAGGCTCTTGATCCTATATCTGCTGAGAAGATACATCCCAATGATGTCAAACGCATTATTCGCACCATAGAAATTAATCTTTCTACGGGTAAGATGCGAACATATGCTACAGAATATTACACTTATTTTCAGATGCACTTTTCCGAGCGAAGGTATATTTTGCTTCCACCTCCGGATATTCTTAGAGAACGCATTTATAAAAGAACGCATATGATGTTTCAGATGGGATTTGTTGAA
>JAMORD010000112.1 GCA_027063755.1 bacterium
CATATCCATATTGGCAAGATGTGTCTTCTCCTTGGCCTCTTCTACAGCATCTAAATAATATGGGATGGCAACCGCAATAAGAACAGAAAGAATTATCACAACAACAATAGACTCAATTAGAGAATATCCTCTCTGCCCTCTCTTAGAGATCCCAAACAATGTTTACCGGCCCCCAAGAAACTGCATCTATTTCCATATCGGCACCAAAAGTTCCATGAATAAACGGTAATTTCTCAGCCTCCATAGCATGAATAAACATTTGTTCCAAACGAACATACAATTTCTCGGCCAGTTCTGGTTTTAGTGCCTCTGTAAAAGATGGCCTTTTACCACGAGAGATATCTGCATATAAAGTAAAGTTGCTCACGAGGACCATACCACCTCTAATATCTTTTATGGATAAATTCATCTTTCCATTTTTATCGGGAAATACCCTAAGACCTATTAACTTATTAACAACCTTGGTAAACACTTTATCCCAATCACATCTTTCACCATCAGCATTAGAAAAGCCTACATACACAACCAAACCTTTGTTAATAAAACCTTTATCCTCTCCATTTACTGTGAGAGATGCCTTAGAAACCCTCTGGATAATCATTCTCATCGTCTCATCTTCCCCCTTTTCACACGCTCAACTCCTCTAATTTTTAGTAGCTTTCTTCTGACAGCGTGGTATTCGCCAACATCTTTCAATGGTACCACAAGTTCTATTACAGTCATGCCATCGCGTTTACGGAAATATGTCTTTATACGGGAAATATTTTTATCAAAGGAAGCCAGTTCCTTAGCAATATCAAGTAAAAGCCCTTTCCTATCCCATGTGTCAAGAATAAGCTTAGTCGGATAAGCTCCATCCGAATCCTTGAGATAATCCAGTTCATCCCAAGAAACCTTAACAAGCCTATCAGGATGAGCACTTTTCATAAGCCCCTTCAAGACAGGACAGCCTTTCTTGTGCACAACAATTCCTTTTCCCGTCGTCACCCAACCTACAATATCCTCTCCAGGCAAAGGCTGACAACATGAAGCCCTTGAAAGATAAAAAGAAGTTTTTCTTTTTGTCTTCGGAGCATCCACAATATTTATTTCGGCATCTTTATTTTTTACAAATTCGCATAATCCCAAATCCCTTAATACATCTTTGACAAAATTGGTAATAGCAGAAGATACCATAGCCTCTATAGATTGACCTTTCCGATCGGGCGATTTAACCCCCGATATAATCCCTTTTTTCAGTCGAGCCAATTTTATATACAGATCTTGTAAAGTCCACTTTTGGTTCGTATCTACAGCCTCTTTAAACTTGGCAATATCTACCCCTAACCTGTGCAACACTTTCTCAAGCAGTTGTTTACCTTCTCTAAGTTCTTCCTCTCTACGAAGTTTCCTGAAATAACCGCGTATTTTGTCCCTTGCCCTACTACTTTTAACAAAATATAACCAATCCCTCTTAGGACCTTTAGCCGTTTTGGAAGTAATAATCTCCACCTGATCTCCAGATTGAAGCTGATAATCTAAGGGAACTAATTTACCATTTACCTTAGCAGCTGTACAACGGTGCCCTACTTCTGTATGAATTGCATAAGCAAAATCAACTGGTGTAGCACCTTCTGGCAGAAATATGGCCTGTCCTTTAGGAGTAAATACCATTATTTCATCGGCAAAGAGTTGTTGTTCTATCTCTTTGTGAAGAGGATCTTCTCCCCATGTCTGGAAAATAGATGACAATTTTTCGCGCATGGCTTCAACAATTTTCAGTTCTTCTACAGTAACCTCTCCTTCTTTATAAGCCCAATGTGCTGCTACACCAAATTCTGCTTCTTTATGCATATCTATAGTTCGTATTTGCACTTCCAATGGCTCTCCTGCCCCATCAAAGATTGTAGTATGAAGAGAACGATAGCCATTAGGCTTCGGACGACTAATAAAATCTTTAAATCTATCGGGTATGGAAGTGTACAAAGAGTGAACAACCCCTAATACCTGATAACACAACTCTGGGGGAACTTCTTCATCTTTTGGGGTTTCCCAATCAAGAATAACTCTCACCCCAACAAGATCATATATCTCATCAAACGACTTACCAAGGCTTTCCATTTTCCTATAAATACTGGGGACACTCTTTACACGATATTTCACAATTGGAACAATACCATGTGGAGCCATAGCCTCAGCTGTATGAACTCGTATATTTTCTATAACCTCTTTTATCTGTTCTCTCCGTCCCTTGATTTTATCTATGACCCTTTTACGAATAAACTCATATTCGTGGGGATAAAGTGTTTTAAAAGACAGTTTTTCAAGCTCGGTTTTTATCATATAGATACCGAGCCTCTGTGCCAGTGGCACATAAACTTCCATAGTCTCCCGTGCAATAATCTTTCTCTTCTCCTCAGGCATAAATATTATCGTTCGCATATTATGAAGTCTATCCGCAAGTTTCAAAAATGCCACACGAGGTTCTTGGGCTATATTAATAAGCAGCTTTCTAATGGCCTTTCTCTTAACCTGGGCTTTTGAAGCAACGATATTCTGATCATTTCTCTCACTGGCTGTAAGTTTTGTAACACCATCTACCATCTTGGCAACAAAGGTTCCAAATTTTTCCCTAATATCATCCAAACTAACATCGGGATTATCCTCTACACTATCATGAAGAAGTGCAGCTTGTATGGTAGAAACATCTGCTTGAAATTCAGACAGAATAATCGCAACGGCTACTGTGTGAACAATATAAGGCTCCCCACTCCTACGTTTTTGATAGCGATGCACCTTTTCCATGAAATTATAGGCTTTAAGTACTTCCTGAATATCACTGGAAGACATATAAGATAAGGCTTTAACTAATCTACTCCATAAAATCGCACTGTACAGTTTATACAAGTAGTCATCAAGCAAGTAGGCAGGTATATTAAACTTCGGAGTAGATACCTCAATATTTTCTGGTACTAAACGAGAAGGGATGCCTTCATATACAGGCATCCCTTCTTTTAACACCTCTTTTATTTTATTAGAAGCGGACCATGCTGATAACATTGTAATCTTTCAACTTCTCACGACCATGTAGGAATTCAAGCTCAACAAAGAATAAGAATCCTGCAACCTTACCACCAATCTTCTCAATAAGTTTGGCAGCATGGAGTGCTGTTCCACCTGTGGCAAGCACATCATCAACAATAATAACACTCTCACCTGGCTCCACAGAGTCAACATGAACCTCAATGCAATCAACCCCATATTCAAGATCATAACATTCACTCTCTTTGGTATAGGGAAGCTTACCTTTCTTTCGGAGCATTATAAATCCCTTGCCAAGCTTGTAAGCAATAGGAGCACCAAAGACAAAACCACGGGACTCAATACCGGCAATCTTTGAAAACTCTATGCCATCAAGAGCAGAAGTCATCTCGTCTATTAAGAATTGATAGGCTTCTGCATGTTGAAGCACAGGTGTAATATCTTTAAAGAGAACACCTGGTTTCGGAAAATCAGGCACATCTCTTATCAGTGCCTTTACTTCACCTATTGTCACCGTTCATCTCCTCCCCTTACTTTTTGGACTTTCTCTGTCCCTTCTTATTTCCCTGTCTCTTGGCCTGCCAGTTTCTAATATCTACAAGCAGAGGAGATGCTATAAAAATAGAAGAATATGTACCGGCAAGAATACCCACACTAAGCCCCAGACCATAAGAGAGAAGTAGCCTACCTCCAACTATAAGTAATGCCAGTGCGGCAAGCAGTGTTGTAACAGATGTGTTGAAAGATCTACGGAATGTAGACAATATAGACTTGTTAACCAGCTGCTCAAACTGCATACCTCTATATATATGCTTGTTCTCACGAATTCTATCAAGTACAACAATTGTATCCATAACAGAATAACCTACAAGTATTAGCACGACAGCAACAAACGAGCTGTCAATAGCCACCCTTGTCATAGCAAATACACCAAGCAATACAAGCACATCGTGAATCAGCGCTGCAATGGTAACAAGACCATAGATAAATTCAAATCTTATACTTATATATATGAGAATCAAAACTAAGGCAATTATGGTAGCTGTAAATGCATTCCAAATTAATGTTTTTGCTACAGATGGACCAACAAATTCTTGCCTAACGATCTGCTTAAAATCTGGAAGCGTCTTGACAAGATTAATGATTTTATCTCTCTCTTTACCGTTTGTAGCTTTAACCCTAAGCATCACAGTATTTTCAGGAGAGTCAACAGCCTTTACCTCAATCTTGCCATAACCGGCCTTCTGGAATGTCTCTCTAATAATCTGAAAATCGGGGGTCTTATTGAACTGAACTTCAAGAACAACACCACCGGTAAAGTCAACACCCAGATTAAAGGGTGCACCTATTGTTGCCATATTGATAATCATGGCAATGATACCTATGGCAATAACCGTTAGAGATATGGCGTAAAACCTTTTTCTATTTCCTACTATATTCCAATTTCCGACCTTAATAATTTCCACCTTGCATCACCTCTCCTTACGCTGCAGTAGTGCTCTGCTGAGTTTTCTTCCTTGCGGGAAGCATCTCCATCAAGCTCCTCAGCACCATGAGGGATGTAAACACACCTAAGATCGTACCTATAGCCAGGGTAATAGCAAAACCTCTGATGGTAGGAGCACCAAACCAGTAAAGAACAAGAGCGGAAATCAATGTAGATGCGTTAGAGTCAAGGATAGTAGGTGTAGATCTGCTAAATGCCCTTCTTAGAGCCGTGCGCCAGCTCTTCCCTGCAGAAAGCTCTTCCTTAAGTCGCTCAAAGATAATAACAGAACCGTCAACAGCCATACCAACTGAGAGAATGATACCTCCAATACCCGGCAATGTCAAAACAGCCTGGAAGAGCACTAGTGTTGCAAGATCCATAATGAGGAATACAACAAGACCAATAGAAGAAATGAGTCCCCATAATCCATAATTCAAAGTCATCCAGATAACAACCAAGATAAACGCCAGAATACCAGCCCTTACACCGGCTTTAAGGGCATCTTCACCTATAGAAGGACCTACATATCTTACTTCCGCAATCTCAACACGGGCCGGCAATGCACCACCCTGCAACAAAGCTGCAAGTTTTTTCGCCTCATCAAGTGTAAATTTACCTGTAATAACAGCCTTTCCTCCTGTAATCACACTCTGAACAACAGGCGCACTGATAATTTTTCCATCAAGAACTATAGGAATGGGTTTACCCAAATATTTACTTGTTATCTCGGCAAACTTCTTTGCTCCTTCATCATTAAACTCAAGATAGACAGCGTAATAAGCGCTGTTATTCTGATCTATACCAGCATATGCCTTTACAAGATCTTTACCAGTAAGAAGCACCTGCTCACCTGTTGGATCTCTAAATTCAAGTACTGCAGGCTTACCAAGTAAATCTACAATATCGTCTGGTGTAAGATTACCACCTTTGATATCAAGTGGTATTTCCATAATAATTCTATTGGCAACAGCCTTATCACGGTATATAACAACCTCACTAAGACCGAGTGCATTGACACGATTTTCAAGTACCTTAATGAGCTCATCTACTTCCTGTGGTGTTAGCTGTTTCTGAGTAGCTGTAGAAGCCGTCTCTAGTGGAAATGCCTCCAAAACAACATGAACACCACCCTTAATATCCAGACCATACCTTAGCCTTAAAGATGAGGATTTTTTTGTCTTACCCTCCGTGGTAGTAGAGGTTGAAGATGTTGGTGCAGAAGTACCTGTAAGATTTATAGTTGACTGTTCAACAGTGGGCTTGCTGCCAAAATCAATAACACCCAAGGCAACAAGATCTACAAACAATGCAATCAAAACCAGAATAGTGACGATTGCAAGTCTCAGCCCCTTACTCATAGCATCCTCCTCCTTTGCACATAACTAAATAAATTGACACAGACTTTAGGTATTATATCACTTTGCAGACCATCTTTCCACAAAGTCTTGCTTAAATTCTGCAAATGTTCCATCTTTTATGTGCTTCCTGACATCTTCCATAAGAAGTGTCATAAACGCCAAATTGATAAGAGTTGCCACCCTATAACCCAACATCTCCTTTGTTTTAAACAGATGATGAAGATATGCAAGCGTATACCCTTCCAAGAAAGAATATGTACTCTGGATACGCTCATCTATAGGACGAAAATCATCGGCATACTTGGCATGCCTAATTTTAATAGGACCGCTAAAGGTATAAATCAACCCATTACGGGCAACCCTCATAGGAAGCACACAGTCAAACATATCC
>JAMORD010000113.1 GCA_027063755.1 bacterium
CTCACAGATATGGATGGGAACAAGATGCCCGGTGACCCATTTCAGATGGTGGCAAAGCTCCTTAGAGAGGGGCATATTGTTGCCATCAAGGGGTTGGGAGGTTATAACCTTGCCGTAGATGCCACAAACGGTGAGGCTGTAAAAAAACTGAGAAAGAGAAAACATAGACCTACAAAGCCCTTTGCCATCATGGTGAAGGATATAGAGCATGTGAAGAACATTGTTAAAGTATCGCCAGAGGCTGGAAAGTGGCTAACATCGCCACAGGCCCCCATACTCTTGCTGTGGAAGTATGAAGATACACCTATTGCCGATGATGTCGCACCGGGACAAAACAGGCTTGGGGTTTTCCTTCCTTATACCCCAATGCACCATCTGATATTTGCCGAAGGTGCTCCGCCATACCTTGTCATGACCAGTGCCAATGTTTCAGGTGAACGTATTATCTATAAAGATGACGAGGCGTATGCCAAGCTTCATGATATAGCCGATTTTATCCTTGTTGGTGAAAGGGAGATATATGCCTTTATTGACGATAGTGTGGGGACAATATTTGAAGGAGAGTATTATCACATACGCCGTGCAAGAGGCTTTGTTCCATTCCCGACGCTTCTTGATAATCCAAAAGGAAGAGTTGTTGTCTCTGCCGGTGCCGATATGAAAGGCGCCTTTGGTATCCTCAAAGACAACTATGCCATATTGTCACAGTATCTGGGTGACCTTGAAACTGTCTCCAACGGTGAAGGTTATCGCTTTATGATGAGGCATTTCTTGAAACTCTTTCAAATAGACCATATAGATACCCTTGTTCTTGATAAACACCCCATGTACTTTAGCCGTCAGTATGCCCTTGAAACTGTAGAGGCAGATGCTGTTGCAGAGATATACCATCACCACGGACATGCCCTTTCTGTCATGGCAGAATATGGTAAGGAGAAGGCACTTGGTCTTATTATGGACGGCACAGGATATGGCAAAGATGGCACCATCTGGGGCAGTGAAATGGGTGTATTTGGCCTAAAAGACTTTGATATCCTTTACCACTTTGAGCCTATTCCCCTTGTCGGTGGTGATAAGGCAACAAGGCAGGTGTGGAGGCTGAAGAAGGCATTTCTCAACGAAATTGGTGAAGATGATGAGTGGGTGCGTATTATTGCCTCTTCTTATACACCACACAGCCGTGGTATGGGGCGTATATTTGACACAATGTCAGCGCTTCTGGATATTGTAGAAGAAGCAACATATGAGGCAGAGCCCGCTATCATGCTCCAGCAGTATGCAGAGAGGTCAGACGATGAGGGTACCTACGATGTGTCTATCAAAGATGGCACTATCTCTACAACATATATTCTCAGACAAGCCCTTGATGACTACAGAAGCGGTGTGTCCCGCGAGGTTGTTGCAAGGCGGTTTCACAATACCATAGCCGACATCATGGTAAAAGTGGCTGTAGATATGAGTAGACAGACAGGTATAAAAGATGTTGCCCTCTCAGGCGGTGTATGGCAAAACATGCTATTGCTTGAAAAGGTGGTAAGAGGCCTAAGAGATAAGGGGCTAACACCCCTTATACATAGGCAGGTATCTCCCTCTGATGAGGGTATATCATTGGGATTTTTATATTATGGAAGCAGACTGTAGAAAGGGGGATTTTTTATGTGCGGTGGACATGACCACGAACATCACCATGAACATGAGCATGAGGAAAAGAAGACAATTAAGGTAATGAGAAAAGCCCTTGAAACAAACGAGGTATATGCGGAGAGAAATAGGGGTATATTTGACTTTGCAAAAGTGCTCAGTATCAACCTCATGGGCTCACCGGGAGCAGGTAAGACAACACTGATAGAGTATCTTATTGATGTATTGCCTCTGAAGATTGGTGTTGTAGAGGGCGACCTTGAGACAGAAAACGATGCCGATAGGGTGAGGGCAAAGGGTGCCTATGCCTACCAGATACGCACATCAAAGTGGGGTGGCACATGTCACCTTGAAGCCCCATGGGTCAATGAGGCACTGAAGGAGATACCACTAAATGATATTGATGTGCTCTTTGTTGAAGATGTAGGTAACCTTGTATGTCCTGCCTCCTTTGAGCTTGGCACCCACTATAAGTGGGTAATGGTATCTACTACAGAAGGCGAAGATAAACCCATTAAATACCCCAAGATGTTCAACATAGCCGATGTTGTTATCATCTCTAAAGTTGATATAGCCGATGCCGTAGGTGCCGATGTAGAGAAGATGAAAGAGTATGTCAGACAGGTAAACGGTCATGCCAAGATATTCACATTTGGCAAATCTGAAGCCGATGCCAAAGAGATAGCAGATTATATAGTGAACATCAGAAAGGACCTATTTGGCGAGTAAGGATTTTCTTTATACTCCTACTCCTTCCCCAAGGCCCCCGCACATGCGGGGGCTGTTTTGGGTATAGATGAAGATTAATACAGCTGTTTTTAAAAAAGTATTAAAATAGCAATATATAACTGTCAACCAAAAAGGTGAATAGGAAAGAACTGAGAAGGTCAAAATTGATATTATCATCTGTGACAGGTACAGAACATGTGCAGGGATAAAATGCTTTAGGGTTCTGAAAACCGCGAGGATGCGTTTAGCATTTACAAAGGCAAGGAAGTAGTGGGCTACACCACATGTGGTGGCTGTCCCGGTGGCAACATAGAGTATGCACCGGCAGAGATGAAGAAAGACGGTACCGAGGTTATACATCTGGCAACAGGCTTTGTGATCGGTTATCCACCATGCCCATATATTCAGTATTTCAAAGACTATATAGAGAAGAGATTTGAGGTAAAGGTGGTAATAGGTACCCCCGATACCCCAGAAATACTATGACATGCACAAGAAACTGGGCACATAGAACTCACCAGATTGGGAGGAGATTATCGCCCCAACTCTCTGCGACGAAGAGACGAGAAAGGCATACGTTTGATGCTAAAATTTATTTAGCAAAGATAAGAGCATACTTGATAAGTGGAGGGTTTATGAAAATATATCCTAATACTCCATTGCCAGGTATCAGATATGAGATACGCATGGTGGCACCCCAGGGAGGGGTGCTACCTTATGATTATCGCTTTAAGATGATGGGCTATGTGTATAATCTCCTTGACAGGGTAGATAGTGAGTTTGCCAAAGTTCTTCATGATAGAGGGTTTGGCAGAGAAAGGTTTAAGTTTTTCACCTTTTCTGACTTATTTATAGATAGATATAAACCTACAAATAAAGGGCTTTCGGTTGAGCCTGCAGCTTCTGTTAAATGGTATTTGTCTACACTTCTTCCTTATATAGGTGAGAGAATTGTTTATGAAGGCATACTATCTACTCCCGAAATTGATATTGCCGGTGTGAAGTTTTTACTTGAAGGGGTTGTTCCCGTAAGACCAATCTTTAGAGAGAAAATGTACTTTAGAACTATATCGCCTGTTTATATCCGTATTCCTGTCAACAGAGGTGATAAGTTATCGTATCACCATTTGTTACCTCATACAGATCCTGAGTTATTTGAAGAGAGGGTATCTCAAAATCTTAAAAGAAAAATGAAAGTGTTTGCAGAGTTAGATGTGAATATAAAAGTATTAGTAGATAGAAGCTACATCAGAAGAAAAATGAAGATTCTTGTTAAACAGGGGAAAGATCCCTTGGTTTACTTTAGAAAAACTTTTTCTTTCAAAGGTAGAAAGATATTTGCATCATATGTGCCTATGACACTTGAAGGTGATATCTCCGCGATTTCTATGGCTTATTATGCTGGAGTGGGCCATGGTGGACCTATGGGGTTTGGTTGTTTGGAGGTTGCAGATGGAAAGAAATCTTCTTAATAAGATTTCTGGGTCAACAATATATTCTTTTGTTATGTGCCCCCGTCAGGGTTGGTTTATGCATTATGGTATATTACCTGAGCAGGATAATATGAAACTTGCAGAGGGTAGAAATATTCATGAATTCACTAAACAGACAAGAGGCCATAAAGAATTTGTTATGGATGGTGTCAAGGTAGATAGAATAGAGAGACATGGAGAGCGTGTTTTTCTCTACGAGGTTAAGAACTCTACATCTGGTTATCCAGCCGCTAGGATGCAAATGCTTTTTTATCTTTTCAAACTAAAACGAGCAGGAATTTATGCAACGGGTATATTAGAAATTCCAAGGAAGAACAAAAGATATACTATCAAACTAACAGAAAAGACAAGGCAGGAACTTTTGGATTTCTTATTTCAAATGATAGAAGTGTTAGAAAATCCTACTCCTCCCTCTCCGAAGAAAAAGAAAATATGCAAATTTTGTGGGTATAGACACATATGCTTTGCGTGAGGTGGAGAGTATGTATGTGATATTGGTCTATGATGTGGGAGAACAGCGTGTTGCCAAGATGCCTCCTATTTTAAGAAAGTATCTGAAACATGTTCAGCGGTCTGTATTTGAGGGCAATATCACACCAGCAGATATGGAAAGAATGAAGAAAGAAATAGTTACTGTTATTGATAAAGACTCTGATACTGTGAGAATATATATCTTTCGTTCTGAAGATGCTATGAAAACAGAAGTTATTGGTGTTGACACATTGCCAACAAATATCTTTTGAGGTGGTTTTATGGAAAGTCTGTATATTACCCGAAGTGGTTTGCTAAGAAGGAAGCAGAATACAATTGTTTTAGAAACCCAAGACGGTGTGATGCGTTATCCCATAAAGGATATAGAAGATATCCATGTTCTTTCTAAGGTAAAGTTAAATACTTCGCTTTTGGAGTTTCTAACGAAGGAGCGTATTCCTATCCACTTTTACAACTACTTTGGTCACTATATAGGTTCTTTTTATCCCAAGGAGTATCTTGTTAGCGGTCATCTGCTTGTAAAACAGGCAATGCACTATGGAGAACATGATAAAAGACTCTATGTTGCCAAACAGATTGTCAAGGGTGCTATGAATGTTATGGCCTATGTGCTGAAAAGTAGAAATAAAAATTTGGGCTATGATATTCCTCTTCTTGAAAAAGTAGAAGAGTATAAGAAAATGGTAGATAACACCTATAGCATAGATGAGCTTATGGGAGTTGAAGGTACATTTAGAAGTGTATATCTTACATATTTTGATGGGTTTATAAAACACGAGGCTTTTCGCATAAGAAAAAGAACCCGTAGACCCCCTATGTCTTATGGTAATGCCCTCATGAGCTATCTTAACAGTATGGTGTATAGCACCGTCTTGACGCAAATATATCATACCCATTTAGATCCGCGTATTGGATATTTGCATGAAACCGGTTGGAGAAGGTTTGCACTTTCCCTTGATATTGCAGAGATATTTAAGCCACTAATTGCAGATAGATTGATGCTTACTTTGATAAATAGGGGAGAAATAAAAGAAGGGCATTTTTCTACATCTTCTGGTGCCACATTACTGACTAAAGATGGGAAAAGAAAAGTGATAAGAAAGTTTGATGACTTTGTGAAGAGTACTATCTATTATCCTAAGATAGGTAGAAAACTCTCTTGGAAAAGACTTATAAGGGTTGAGGTGTATAGACTAGAAAAGCATCTACTAGGTGACGAGATATATACCCCATATGTTTTTCCCTTTCATTAAGTTTTAAAGTTTCTTGGATAACCCCTCTTGATACAGCGGTTCTAAGGGATTAGAATTTTTGGTATTCTTCATCAGCTCTTATATTGACTGGGTTGCCTTGATATTGATGAAGTTATTGATATATGGTAAAATCAATATAGAAGAGGGTGTTAAGTGTCTCAATCTCAGCTTGTAAGTGTGGAAACTCATAGATGTAATATCTTCAGTGCTATCCGTTGGGTCTCAATCTCAGCTTGTAAGTGTGGAAACTGGAGTTTTTTCCCTTTAACAACACGATAGGGAATGGTCTCAATCTCAGCTTGTAAGTGTGGAAACTTGTCTTCTATATTAAAGGGTATATTTTGAGATGCTAAGTCTCAATCTCAGCTTGTAAGTGTGGAAACAAAATGCGGGATTTTCGTGCCTGTCATATTCACCAGTCTCAATCTCAGCTTGTAAGTGTGGAAACTTGTTATATCCTAACAAGAAAAGATATCATTTGCTGTCTCAATCTCAGCTTGTAAGTGTGGAAACATAATTGTCTGAAAAGGAAGTAAAATCCTATCTACGTCTCAATCTCAGCTTGTAAGTGTGGAAACAACAAGTTATTGGTGGAAATGGTGCGTAATTGAAGTGTCTCAATCTCAGCTTGGAAGCGTGGAAACTCTT
>JAMORD010000114.1 GCA_027063755.1 bacterium
GAGTTGTGTTGTATGTAACTAGTATTTATAAAAAAATGTGGTGTCAGTTAATGTTGAACTGGTGGGTACTGGCCTTGACATTTGTTTTGTTGGTGCCCACCTTATTGTTGAGTGTGTATTTTCACGGCGGGACGTCGTATTATTCTCTTGATAAAGCGAAAATTGTAGATGTTGTGAATATCATGTTTGTGTTTTTCAATATGGTCTATTTGATACCGGTAATTACATTTCTCAGAACTTCAAACTTTGGAGAGATGTTTTTTGTGGGTAGAACTAATGTGAAAAATTATTTCTTTGTATCATCAATGGCAGCTATTGTGAGTATATTGGTTATAGGATTGATATCCCTGTGTGTTATAAGTTCTTTGACGCTATTTAGTATGATGTATCTGTTATTTGTATCAACGATGTCAGTGTGGGTATATCTGTCAGCCTATATATTCCAGCTTTTAAAGGTTCCAACAGGCTTTGATGGAATGATGGCAAGTGGTGTTGCTTTATTCATGATGAATTATCTCTATAGCATATATTCCTATTCCAAGATATTAGCGTTTTCATTATCTGTACTGGGGATAGTGATGTATGTACTGACGCCCCACCTGAAGCATGCAGATAGGTTTGTAGAGGCAGATAAATTTACTACTTCTATATTTCCAAATAATTCGCTTTGGTATTTTAAATAGGTTTTTGTTATTTGACTAAATTGGCTTCCTTTTTTGTCTTATTTTTGCCGTATATGACATGTAAGGAGGTTGATAATAGTGAAACGTAAATCTGTACTACTTCACCAACCTGATAGAACTCTATGGACTTTTCAGTCCGATATTGAAGTTCTTGATGGTAAGCTGTTGGATACCAAAGGTTTTGGATATATCAAGTTGTATATAAATACAGTGGCTGGAGATTTTTTGGAGATACTCTCACAGGTTGGTAATGTTGAGGACGCTTATGAGAAGATGGCAGATAAATACGATGTTTCTATAGAAGAAGTAAGGGAAAAGTTTGCTCCTTTTATCCGGCAGCTGAAGGAGTATGGCTTTGAGGTTAATAATCCCGGGCTTTATCAGTGGGATATACGTGGTAGCAGAGAATATCATTTACCAATACATCTTGCTTTAGAACTTACTTATTCTTGTAATCTACGGTGTAAACATTGTTATAACAGATCGGGTAGTGATAGAAGGGTATTTATGGATTATGAGAAGTTCAAGAGACTTGTGGATAATTCTGTTGAGATAGGAGTTGTGGAATTTGAAATAACAGGTGGTGAACCGACGGTTCATCCAAGGTTTTTGGATATGGTGGAGTACATTCTGCAGAAGGAAGTTTTCTCTGTAGCCATTCTAAGTAATGGAACATTGTGGACGGAAGAGTGGGTTAAGAGACTCTTGCCATATAAAGATAAAGTTTTAGTGCAAATTGATCTTCACGGACTTGACAAAGAATATGTTGCTTGGTTTACTGGATGGGAACATAGTTTAGAACGTCAGAAGCGGACAATAGAGCTGTTTTCCAAATATGGTATACCTTTTAGAGTTGTAGCGGTGATTACTCCTAAGTCTGTAAAGGATATGCCGGAAATACTTGCATATGCAAAAGAGAAGGGAGCTGTTTCTTCTGGCATTTCTATTCCTATGCCTATGGGAAGAGCAGAAGATTATGAGAAAGAAATACTCTTTTCCCCTGAAGAAATGTCGGAATATATGAAAATATACGAAGAACAAAAATCTCAATATGGTATGTTTATGTATGATCTGAGAGATATATCGGATAAGGATAAGATAAACTGTGGGGTTGGGGACAATTTGAGTATTACACCGGATTTTGGTGTAAAAATATGTAGTATGTCAGATTTTGAGTTTGGAAGAATATCAGACTATGAATTTTCTTGGGTTGATTATGTTAAAAATATTGATTTGCCTGGGATTTTGAAGAGTACAAAGGCACCTGGTAAAGATGAAAGCTGTAGCAGGTGTAATGATGTGGGAACGGCTGCTTTCTGTTATGGTTGTATTACCCGTGGTGTAAAGAAAGCGTTGGAAGATCCAGATAGGTGCCATTGGATAAAGGGAGCAGGTAAGGAATTGTGGGAACTTGTAGAGAAGGTAAGGAAATTGCAATATAGTGATGTTTGATGTAGTGTCTATATAATGCTATTTAGTGTAATAGTTGTTTGGTTTTCTAAGAAAGCTAGTAATGTTTTGTTAGAGAATCGGCAATTGAAATAGGGAATGGGCTGAGGTGTTTGTCCGGAGTTGAATGAAGAGGTGATATTTTCGATGGTAAAGATAGAGGTCAAAGAGTTGCATAAGATGTTTGATGACAAGCATGTTTTGAAGGGGATATCTTTTACCCTTGAGGGTCCAGGGGTGTATGGGCTTTTTGGTCCCAATGGTGCAGGAAAAACAACACTAATAAGGTGTGTTACTGGTGTCTTTGCTCCTTCTTCTGGAGAAGTGTATGTAGAGGGGAATCTCTCCTATATGCCAGAAAAGAATTTGGTATGGAAGTTTATGAAGGCGCGGACCAATATAAAAGTCTTTAGGGAGATGTTTGATGGCAAAGGAGACTTAAGTAAGGTATTTGAGGTGGCAAGATATTTGGGAATGGAGGATGAACTAGATAGATTAGCGGGTAGGCTGTCAAAGGGTACACAGCGTAAACTGACATTTCTCATGTCTCTTGCCATGGGAGGAGATATATTTATACTTGATGAACCACTATCAGGACTTGATGTTATTGCCCGTAAGCGTATGAGAGAGGTTATAGCACAACTTGCAGATGAGGGTAAGATGGTTATCATATCTACTCATGAGTTAAGGGAGATGGATGGCCTTGTAAAGAAGGCGGTGTTTATAAAAGGAGGAAAGATACTTGATGTCAAAGAAAAGGGTGAGATGTCTTGGGAAGAGGCGTTTTTAGCGCTGGTAGAGTAGCAATGCTACTAAGGATATGGTGGCAGATAGGTAGAGGTAAGCTGTTATTGGCTCTGTTTATAGGTGTAGTATTATTTGTCCAGATATGGGTAATGTCTAGTATAGTTGGGGGTGTAAGGACATATATGCCCGTCATATCGCTTGTTTTCTCTGTTATTCCTATATTTTTGCTGATAGATGTCTTTGCCGTTGCCCGTGATTTCTTGGAATATATTCTTGTATATGTCAAGGTTAGTATGTTAGAGGTTGTTCTTAGCACAGCTATGTTTCTTATGGTTGTTCCACTTCCCCTGATATTTGTAAATATAGTGTGGTATATGTGTATGTTTTCCCTTATGATAGTGTTTTCCACAATTCTATGGAGGGTGTCATATGTGGTGTTTCGGTATCTTACCATGATACTAGTGGCCTTGCTGTATGTAGTGGCAGTGTTGTATATTGCCGATACTATGCCCATAGTGTCCTTGTTGGTGATGGTTCTGTTTTTGATGTATGCACGGAATATAAAGGTAGAGCAAGCCCTTCTAACGTATTAGAAGAAGGTAATATGCCTCTCTCTAATGGGTTTGGCATTGATGTGGAGTGCGACATTGCTTATGTTGTGTGAGAGAAGTATTAGGGAGGATAGGAGAAAAGATGAATTTACAGATGTTAGGTAAGATAGTGGATTACTTTCAAACTGAAAACATATGGTTTTCCTTGTTGTTGTTTATTAAGGCGTGGATAGAGATATTAGTTGGTATGTATGTTATTACTTATAATGAAGAGTTATCATTTATTAATGTGAATTTTCCCGATATTGTGGATGCTTCTTTTATTTTGCTAATTGTAGTTGTTACAGCTGCTGTGGTTGATGGAATTTTGAATGTTACTATTTATTTGGGTAAACTTGTGTTAAATAATGGGTATTATTTTAATAATAAGGAAGAACGGATATGGGCTCTTCTGCTTTTGTGTATATTGGTGATATGTGATGTTTTTTTGCTGATTTTTTCATATAAAATGCTTACTATCTTGATTATTAGAGATCTTTCTCTGGAGCTCCAAGGTGTTCTTGCTATTTTGCTTGTTTTGCTTTTTCAATTTAATAGCAATACATATCAAAGAGAGAAATGATGATTAGGAGGAACTGCTAAAAGATATGTTACAGTTTTTCTATTATTAATAGTTCTTTCCATCCTCTGCGGGCATTTCCTCTGCTGTTTATAAATCTGCTGGTTTCTATTTCTACTATTGTAAAATCGCGGTACAGTTCTCTTATTATTGGGCTGTCAGAGTTTGATAATATGACAAATACACCCTGTGATGAAAGTTTTTGGAAGGTATCTCGTAGTCTAATATGGTCTTCTATACCAAAGTTGTCTGATGTGTAAGAAGTAAACTTACTACTGCCATCTGATGGCAAGTATGGTGGGTCAAAGTATACAAGGTCTCCCGGCTTAGCTAATAGAGATACTTTTTCAAAATCTTCATTGAGTATGGTAATGTCATTATTTGATAAGTAGTTATGCACTGCCAGAATATTATCTCTGTCTACTATCTTGGGGTTTTTATATCTTCCCATCGGTACATTGAATTTACCCTGTTTATTAACCCTCCACAGTCCATTGAAGCATGTGCGGTTGAGGTATATAAACCTGGCAGCTTTTTCAATATTGTCTTTTGGCAAGAATTTATCTCTTATGTAGTAATAGTACTCTTTGCTGTGATGAGATTTCATATGTTCCAGTAGCTCTATAAGCTTGTATGGGTTTTCTTTGATCACCCTGTAAGCATTTATGAGTTCTGAATTAGTATCTGAGATAATGGCCGTTTTAGGTTGTAGATGAAATAGCAGTGCCCCACCACCAACAAAGGGTTCTATGTATGTGTTCCAGTGTTTGGGTAAATACTGTGTTATTATCCCAATGAGTTTCCTTTTGCCACCAGCCCATTTGACAAAGGGTTTGGGTAAAATATCTGTCTTGTCTATCATGCTATCATTATAGCAAATGGAAAAACTGGACTGTGAAAAACTGATATCTCAAGTGGGTAGGGGCACGATAGATATATCTATGTTTAATGCTCCCGAAGATGACAATGTGCCGAAAATTAGTGTTTGGTCTTTTCCCGATAGGGGATCTTGGTCTACTCATAAGGGAGACTATCCCGGCAATTTTTCTCCATATATCCCAAGGTATGTGATGAAACTATACAGCAGAGAAGGTGATCTTGTCCTTGATCCTATGGTTGGCAGTGGCACAACCCTTGTGGAGGCAAAACTGCTTGGGAGAAGGGCTATAGGTGTAGATATAAATATAGATGCTTTGAAGGTTGCTGCATCCCGTGTATGGTATACCCATCCTGAGGGATGTGAGGGTATAGAGATTTATCGTGGGGATGTAAGAAAACTTGACGGTATAAAAGATGAAAGTATTGACCTTGTTATTACTCATCCGCCCTATGCCAATATCATTAAATATTCTAAAGAAAGTGGTGACTTATCTCGCTTGGGGCCTAAGAGGTTTTTAAAAGCCATGGAAGATGTTGCTTTAGAAATATACAGGGTTTTAAAACCTGGAAAGTATGCCGCTATTTTGATAGGTGATACCCGTAAGAGTAGGCACTATGTGCCCCTTGCATATGGACTCATGAGAAGGTTTTTACATGTGGGATTTGTTCTCAAAGAAGATATCATTAAGGTGCAACATAATATGAGGGGTACTATAACAAGGTGGAGAGGTAGATATGATTTTATGCTTATTGCCCATGAGCATCTGTTTGTGTTTTACAAACCCGTTAGCGATGAAGAGAGAAAGAAACTCAAGCTGTCAGGGAGTGACCTTATATGAATCTTGATGTGATAAAGTGTATTCTTGGTAAAGAAGCTACATATGAGGATTATGTGGATTATCTCCTGAATACTGTGCAAACGGCAAGGCCGGGTCGTTATTTTGTAGATTGGAATAAGGTAAAGAAGAATGTTGGTAAATATGCCCCAGAGATAAAGCTTCTTGAGTATGTATTTATGGATGATGGCAAAGATAGGGTAGAAAAACTGAGGGAAGTTTTTAACTGTTGGAAAAATAAAGAGAAGTTGGGTAAAGCCCTTATTCTGCTTGTTGCATATCGCTATGGTAATAATGGTTTTTATCTTAGGATAGAGGATGGAGTAATGAAGGTAGATGTCAAAGATGTTGATAGTCTTATACTGTTTGCCAATGAGACAGGCTTAATTAAAGAACTAACCGTTGAGAATATTATGGACTATGTCACTGGTGTTGAGGTTGGGC
>JAMORD010000115.1 GCA_027063755.1 bacterium
AAACATCTTGAGCATGCCCGCAGACTACTTTCTGAGAAGGAAGAAGAACTCATTGCCCAGATGAAGACAACCGGTGGTTATGCATGGAGCAGACTTCGTGGCACCGTAACGGCCAAACTCACAGGCCCCATAGAGGTAGATGGTGAGAAGAAAGAGCTTTCTATCAATGCCCTGAGAAATATGGCATATGATAAAGACCCCGATGTGAGAAAGAAGGCATATGAGGCAGAGCTTGCCGCATATCCCAAGGTGGAGGATACCGTGGCATCTGCCATGAACTCTATTAAGGGTGAGTATCTTATCATTATCAAAAAGCGTGGCTACAATGACCCGCTGGAGGCTACACTTGAGTATATGCACCTTGATAGGGATACATTTGAGACCGTTATGGAGGTTATCAGGGAAAACCTACCTGCATTTAGAAAATATCTCAGGCACAAGGCTAAGATTTTGGGCTATGATGGAGGACTTCCTTGGTATGACCTGTTTGCCCCGATGGGTAGATTTGACAAGACATATACCATAGATGAGGCAAAGGAGTTTATCCTATCTGTCTTCAAGCAATTTGATGAGGAGCTATATGCCCTTGCAAAGCGTGCTTTTGAAGAACGCTGGATAGACTACACACCCCGTAAAGGTAAAAGGGGCGGTGCCTTCTGTGCAAAGGTGCATCCACTCAAGCAGTCTCGTATTATGGCAAACTTTGACGGCTCGTTTGATGGTATTACCACATTGGCTCATGAGCTGGGGCATGCCTTCCACAACTACAATCAGAGAAATGAGAGCATACTCAATGCCACAAGCCCTATGCCCATTGCCGAGACGGCCTCTATATTCAATGAGGTGCTTGTCATAGAGAAGACATTGCCCACTGTAGATAAAGATGCTAAAGTTTTTATTCTTGAGAAGGATATCAGCGGCAATACACAGGTTATTGTGGATATTATGAGCAGATTCATCTTTGAGTCTGAAGTGTTCCGCAGAAGGCCAGAGGGTGTGCTCTCGGTAGCTCAGCTGAAAGATATCATGCTCCAGGCCCAGAAAGAGGCATATGGTGAAGGTCTTGATGAAAACTATCTGCACCCGTATATGTGGCTCATTAAGCCCCACTACTATTCACCTGACCTTCACTTCTACAACTTCCCATATGCATTTGGACTACTCTTTAGCCGTGGTTTGTATGCCATGTATAAGAAAGAGGGAGACGACTTTATACCCAAGTATAAAGAGCTGCTGAGAAATACAGGTAAATACGATGTGGGCGATATAGGAAGCATTATAGGAATAGACCTTAGAGAGAAGGATTTCTGGCAGGCATCAATGGATGGCCTGAAACAGGAGATTGAGGAGTTTATTGCCCTTACTTCATAGGGGGCTTAGGGGAGAGGAGTTTTTCAAGGGGAGGGAAGAGGGGCCCTCCCCAATTTTTGTTTTGTCTTTTCTCCTATTGTAGGAGGATATGATTTGGGACGATATCGGAAGCCATAGGAATGGAGATGAAAGAGATTTTTTGTAGGCATGGGAGCTAAAGAGGAAAAGAAGAAACGGCTTTTTACTCCATAGAGGGCTTGGGGAAGTTATAAACATATATCTTCTTTGATGTCTTGGTCTGTGTATAGAATAGATATATTTCTACTTTCTATAATGGTGCGATATCTTATATATGCTCTGCCCAGCCTTTTGATGTATTTCATGGGATGTATTATGAGTATAAACCAGTGTTTCTTATGGGGTTTTATATTGGCTTTGACAAGATAGGATTTTAGTGTTTCGGCAGTGGATATTTTTCTTATTAGACTATTGTCTATTTTGCTATGTGCTTCTATAAATACAAAGTTGTTCTCTGCGATTATTGACAGGAAATCAGGAGTATTGACGATTTGTGTGTTTTCTTTATATTTGAGGAGTAAGCTATCCATGTATAGAAATAATAAGCTGATATCCTGGCTACAAATAATCTTTTCTGAAATGTAAAAAGCCAGTTCTCCTGCGTTAAGGATTTTAATGTCATTTACTGATGGTATTCCTTCTAACCATTGAAAAGAGCCGTAAATAGTAATATTGGTTGTTTCGCACCAGTTTAAAATGATTTCTCTTATGCGAAGTTTTGTGTTTTCTGTGCTCATTGCTATTTATATTTGCTGTAACTGTTTACTATTTCAAATAACTTATCGTCAAGGAGGAGTCCTCCCCAATCTCCTTCTCCTCCCCATTGCTCGTGGGAAAAGTCTTCTTTTAGTGTATCTAAATGGCTAATATCTTTGATAATTCTATCTTTAAACATGTATACCGATATACCTTGCCAGTTCTGGACCAGTTTGGTAACTGTATGTTTTTTCAGACCAAAGAACTCTGTGAATAAGCGGTGTAGTCCTTCTTTTTTTACGCTTGCTATTGCCCACAACATTTGAAGAAAGGCCTGACTATGGGTGCTGAAAAGGATGTGTTTGCCCTTTGCAATTGCTTCCAATAGTAATGAGAAGATATATACTTGGGCTTTAGTGTGTAAACCAAGTTCTGGTTCTTCTATAAAGATGTATTGATATTTTCCTGTGCCAAGTAGTAGCCCAAATAATAATGAAAAAGCCTCTCTTTGTCCTGTACTCCAAGCTGATACTGGAACAAAATTGTTTTCTATCTCTCCCACTACTTTAGGTCCTGACGGTGTTTGTACGAGTTTTATAAACATAGGTGTACCAGTAGATGTGTATATACTGGCCAAGACTTTATTAAATGTGGTGTAAGATATACGACTTTTTTTTGACCAATGTTTCGTCAGAAATATGTTTTCGTCTACTGGCATGTTACCTAATCTTTTCAACATGATATCTGTAAACCTTCTAACTACGAAAGGATAGTCTGGGATTGCCTGGGCCGGTGGATACCATCCGTACAGTAAAAGCATATTTCTATGGGCTGGGATATATAAAATTTGTTCTTTTTTTCCGTTTTGCTTAGCATGCTTGAGAAGATCGTCTGGCTGTTCTACTATAGATGTGCCGAAGAAATTCGTTAGCATTTTGGGGATAAGTGAGTCGTCTATTAGTTTACCCCATATGTGTTTATATTGATTTTTTACAAATGTAAGCTGTTCAAGTAGGTAGATTGTCATAGAGGCAATAGATTTTCCTGAGCCTTGGGGACCCACAAACACTGTTAGTGGTTTGAGCTTTATATGTAAAGGTTTATCCCAAATTGAGATACCGTCTATAACAATATCATTCACAAGTTTTCACCTCATAGTTATTATAAAGCAGGCTATCGGATGAAGTATCTTTCTACTATAAGGGTGTATGCAGACAATTACTACATGGGGGAGGCCCCAGACCTCCCCCGATTTTTATCTCACAACAGCAGAGAAACCGCCGGCAAAGATGCCTTTAATGGTGTCTACAACGATGAATGGCACGACGCCCTTGGCTATGGCTACGGGTAGACTCATGCCATATGCCATAAGTCCCAACACGCCAAATGTGTATATAAGTGCAATGCCAAGCACAGAGCCAAGAAGTGAGCCTATGGGGCTATCTATCCTTTCGGCTACAAGGCCGGCAATGTATGCTGCTGCAATAAATCCTACGATGTATCCGCCGGTGGGGCCCATGATGTGCTGAATGCCACCAGATGCACCGGTAAACCATGGCATACCCATAGCACCTATAAGGGCATACATGAGCATGGAGATAGTTCCCCACATGCTACCCATAAGCAGACCGGCACCAAGCACACCTAAAACCTGCAGTGTCATTGGCACTGGTGTAAACGGTAGAGGTACACGCACCTGGGCCAGGACGCCTGTCAGTGCTGCTCCCATAAGTGCAATGGCTAATTTCTGGGTAAACGATAGCTTCTGAAAGCGATCATAGATTGAGAGTTTAGATGTTAAGATGGCTGCCTTGCTTCTCATAATAGTCCCCCCTTAAGTATATTTTCAACATTCTACTATATTAGCCCCGTCTCTATGAAACCTGTTTCATCGGGGGAGAGATGTGTTAAGTTGGCTTGTCTTGAGCTATTTGCTTGTAGAAATACGCCTTAAGGTATGCTGCCATATAGGCATTAATAACTGCCAATAAAAGCCCAATACCAATAGATTTAATATTCCATATTCCCCTGATGTCCAAATATTTAACTACAGCCATAACAATGAAAAATTCTACAAGTGCAATGGCATTTGCTACCAGGACAGATTTCCAACTATCTACTATGCTACCCAGCATACCTACCATAACGATGACAGATAAAAACGACACAGCGGATATGGTGTCACCTGTCTGTGGAGGGTTTACTATGGCTATGGCAAGCAGTTCTGCCACCATAGCCAGCAGTACATACACGGCCTGTTTAATGCCTACAGGACCTAATCTGAAAGCCATATGCAGTCACCTTTCATAGGTTTTCTAAAACTCTTTCAAGTCTGCCGTATGCCCCTTTAACGAGGTCTATACCCATGTCAAGTATCATATCTTCATCGTCCTTACTAATCTCGTTGACTACAAACAGGTCTACGGCACGAGATGCCAAGAAAGGAATGACCTCATCGGGGTCCATGTTGTTTTCAATAAATCTGATATCCTCAATCTGACCTGTTTCCGACATATCTATTATGGCAAACGCCTTAGCACTCTTTATCTTCTTTGCCACACGAGATGACAGACCATCTGTCTCTTTTACAGGAATACATATTCTCATGTTCTCACCTCCCGGTGTTGTATCATATCACATGGTATAGTAAAACTATAAATGCTTATAGGGGGAAAAGATGAAGGTAGGGTTGTGGACTAAGAGGAGGAAAAGAAGTTCTTCAATAATTTTCTTACTGCTGGTGTTGATATTGCTAAGTTGATGTATAGAGTAAATGGCAAGTATATGGCTTATTATCCTAAGGACTATAATGGGACTAAAGATACGATGCAAAGTAGAAATTCATATATAGGAGATTACACAGAGAGCTGGTTTGCCAATATTCTTCAACATCTTCCTGTAATTAAACAGAGAAAATTAAAAGTAGAAATAGGCTATAAAGACGATGAAGTCTTGTCTGCTCTCTCGCCGGTGGATGTTGCCATCTTGTCAGATGATAGGGAATTGGTTTTAATCTTTGAAGTGAAGATGTCTATAGTTAATAACTACTGTTATGTTGATGGTAATATTCAGTGGTGTGGTGACATGACAGAACATACTGGTAATCCCGGTCTACATAGAAGTGACTCTGTGCTCAAGGCTATTGCTAAGGTATTATCCATACATGCTAGGGAGTTCTTGTTAGCAAGGAGAAGTGTTCCTATTATTGTGGTAACTAATGCCCCACCTGCTCCTTTGTCCGCTGAGAGATTGGAGATGTCTTATAGGGTTGGTGCTATTCAAGGAGTATGGAATGTTGGATTTGATGATGGTAGTTATTTTGAAGGTTACAGGCATGTAACCTCGCTTGAGGATATAAACAACCTAGTTAAGTATCTTGTAGAGAAAAAGGGATACTTCTTTTCTGGATATAAGACCTCCGATGAGTTGAAAAACATTATTCTTGAAGCAGTAAACGGCCCAGATGATAAAATCGTTGAGCGATTTTTACAATCTATCAGAGGTGAATAAAGTGGGAACCAAAACTTGGTCATTTGGAGTGTCTGGTAGGTACGGGCATGATTCATCCTCGTTTTATGGAAGAAGACTGTATGGCGGAATAGATATTCCTAAGAGTGTGGAATATGTAGAAAACCCTCTTCCAGAAACTGTTATTGATAAAATTTTCTTGCATTCCAGTGAACATATGGAAGAGTTGCCAGATAGCAGCGTGCATCTTATGGTCACCTCACCTCCTTATAATGTAGGGAAGGATTATGATCAAGATATGTCATTAGATGAATATTTAGAATTTTTATATACGGTTTTTCAAGAAGTGTATAGGGTGCTTGTGCCTGGGGGGAGATTGGCAATAAATGTAGCCGGTTTGGGAAGGAAACCATATATTCCTCTCCATCACCTTGTTGGGATGTTACTTACGGAAATTGGTTTTATTATGAGGGGAGAAATTATTTGGTATAAGGCTGCTGCTGGTGCATCTTCTACTGCATGGGGAACATGGAAAAGCCCAAAAAATCCTGTGCTTAGAGACTTTCATGAGTATATATTGGTTTTTTCTAAAGATTCTTTGAGCCTACCGGATAGAGGTAAAGAACCT
>JAMORD010000116.1 GCA_027063755.1 bacterium
TAAATTCCCCGAAGATATCAAGAAAAATCTTCAAGTGGGAATGACCCTTTATATGAATACCGAACAGGGGCCTATTCCTGTTAAGGTTGTTGCCATTGAAGGTGCCACCGTTACCATAGATGCCAATCATCCACTGGCTGGCAAGACACTGGTATTTGACATTAAGGTTGTAGATATTAAGAAACAGGACAACTAATCGCAAATAGTAGTTGCTATTAAGGGAGGGCTCGCCCTCCCTTTTCTTTTTGTTGCCTTCTATAACAAGAAAACTGAATGATGGTTATAACAATTCATTAATCTTATGTATATTAATATATGGTCTAAACTCTCACCATGCTGTTAAAATGGTAGTGTATATGAAAGTTGGTGGGAGGGGTGATTGATGAAAAAGGTTTGGATTGCACTTGCACTGATTTTATTTGCCGTTATATTAATGGTGACATTGTATATGCCGCATGGTGGAGATGTTTTTCCATATACATATGTAGAGTTTGATAAAAACCTCGTTATGCACGATCTATCCACAGGGAAGACGGCTACCGTTGCTCCTCCCGGATATCTCATGGGTATAGCTCCCCATGCACTGGTATTTGCCAAGCCTATAAATGGCGATAAACAGATGCAGTTGATATATCTCTATGGTGCCACGGCATCAAGAACTATAGGCACATATGATATGCCAACATTTGTTGGTCTTCAAGATGACAACTTTGCCGTTGTAATCTATGGAAAGACCGTTTCTGATATGCAGGTATGTGCTATCCTCGTAGACGGTCAGGAGAAATGCACTTCCATGCCGTCTGATGCCGCCTCAGACTTGCAAACCTTGGGGCCGGCAAACGCAAAGGTTTGGTATGATGGCACATATTTTTACTATCTTGGTAGGTTTGTTGAGCGATTTGGCAATGAAGAGCACAAGCAGATAGAGGAGAATGCCGATCTTATGTATGCTTATGTCTTGCCTCTTGAAGGGCATAGGTTTATTCTTGGTGGTAAAACTGTCTCTCTATATGATAAAGACGGCTTTGTAAAGTCTGCTACAGTGAAATTGTCACCGAGATGGATATCTCCACGCATGGTGTATTGTGGAAATGCCATTGCCGTGCCAAGTGGGGGCAAGACCTATAAAATATCTATTCCCGACATGAATATTAAGAAAACGCTGAAAGGTATTCCTGTTGGTTGTGTGAATAAACAGGTGCTTTTGTTTAAGGGCATATATCCTACTAAGGGTGACATTATTTCCGAAAATGGTCATGTGTATCTAAGAGATGTGTCATTTGGAGCCCTGATAGGGGGAATTAGGCCTTGAAGAGGCTGTTTGGTTATCTAAAAACTCAGTGGAAGAAAATTCTTATAGCCTTTATATCACTTGTACTTGTTGATATTATGCAGATTATATATCCGCAGTATGTAAGAAAGGCTATAAATCTTATAAAGTCTCTCAGCACAGATACCGACAAAGCCCACTGGATAAGCGTTTTATGGCACTATGCATTTATCATGATAGCCCTTTTTGTAGCTGTTGCCATATTTAGACTTATATATCGTTGGTTTTTGAGAACGGTGGCTGTTAATTACGATCACCAACTCCGTATGGATATTATGAATAAGTATCTTTCCTTTAGTGAAAGAGACCTTCAGAAGTTTGATGTCGGTGATCTTATGTCCCGTCTGATTAGGGATACACGGAGTGTCAGAAGGTTTATCATGATGGGAACCATTATCCTTGTTGATTTTTTGGTGCTCGGGGGAATGACAATAGCTACGATGATGTCTATGAGTCCTCATTTAACACTGGTGAGTGTGCCACCAATGATTATTCTTACAATCTTTGTTCTCTGGGCTGGCTCTTATATGCAGAAGAAGTTCAAGGTCATGCTGGAGCTTTTTGGGGATATGACAGAGAGGGTCAGAGAGACGACTATAGGTATCAAGGTTATCAAGACATTTGTTAGAGAGGATTTCTTTATGAAACTCTTTGAGGAGATTAATGATAGGTACATAGGTACTGGTGTAAGGCTCTATACACTCCAGTCTTCATTTTGGCCTCTCTCCAGTGTTGTTTCAGGGTTGTCTCTTGTTATCGTGCTGTGGGTAGGAGGCAACATGGTTATGAGTGGCAAGATGGATATTGGTACACTGGTGTCTTTTATGATGTATATCAATATGATTGCCTGGCCTATGCTTAGTATAGGTATGTTTATTACCGTTTACAGTATGTCTAAGTCTGCCATTCAGCGTATAGATGAGGTGCTGACATATGAACCTGAGGTTGAGGATACAGGAACTAAGGAGATTGAAGGTGTATCTCATATTACTGTGAAAGATATCAAAGACGATATTGTGTTAAAAGGCGTGTCATTTAGTGTTTCTAAGGGGCAGGTGCTTGGTATTACAGGTCCCCCCGGCAGTGGTAAGACGGTGCTTATGAAATATTTACCAAGACTCTGGCAGCCGGGTGATGGTATGGTATTTGTCAATGATATAGATGTAAACGATATAAAACTTCCGTCTTTGAGAAAACATTTTTCTTATGTGCCTCAAGACCCCATACTCTTTGCCGGTACTGTAAGGGAGAACATAGCATTTGCCAAACCTGATGCAACCGAAGAGGAGATTATATGGGCGGCAAAGATGGCATGTGTCTGGGACGATATACAGGCACTCCCCAATGGGTTGGATACTGTTGTTGGTGAGAGGGGAATCACCCTTTCGGGAGGACAGAGGCAGAGGGTATCTATTGCCCGTGCTTTTCTAGCAGGTAAAGATATTCTTATACTTGATGACCCTCTATCAGCTGTAGATACCCATACAGAGAGATGCATTGTGAAAAATCTCAAAGAATATGTGGCACAGCATAAGCCACTGACAATTATCGTATCTCATAGAATACCCGCCATACACTGGGCTGATTATGTGCTTGTGCTTGAAAGGGGAAGGGTTCTTGAGGAGGGAACTCCTGACAAGCTTGCCAAGGGTGATGGTCTGTATAGCAGGCTCTATCGCTATCAGATGGGTGGTGATGTAGAGTGAAACTGCTCTGGAAATATGTGAAACGCTATTGGATATGGATTGTGTTTGGTGTTATAGGTTTGTTCCTTCAGCTATTCTTTAAACTCATTAATCCATATCTGATACGCATTCTTATAGACCAATATATTATGAAAAATGACTTTGCTGGTGCTACCCGTATTATGTATCTCATTTTAGGATTCACATTGGGTTTGGGTATACCCCTAATTTTCTCTTCATGGGCTATTAATATGCTGACATTCAAGGTAATGAAGGATATTCGTATGGATATGTTTAAGCATATGATGCGGCAGGGGCTTTACTTCTTCTCTAAGACACCAACAGGTGTTATTGTTACCCGTATTACCAATGATGTGGCCTCTGTAGGCGATGTGCTTGCAGGGAGTATTCCAGCTATCGTGTCCGATGTATTTATCATTACAGGTGTATGGGTGTTTCTATTTCTTGTTAATATGAAACTGGCACTTATTGAACTTGTGTTTGCTCCGATTATTGCCCTTCTTGCCATAGGATTTGGTCGCTGGCTTAGAAATCTATACTCCCATATCAGAGATGTCAGGGCGACCTTAAATGTTAAGTCTCAAGAGATACTATCTGCTATTCCCATTATTCAGGTGTTTGTGCAGGTCCCGCGTATCAGGAAAGATTATGAAAAGACATCGCTGGAATACAGAAATAGTCTATTTAAGGCATTTTTCATAACAGATATATTCAATGTACTTTCAGGTCCTGTCCTCAAAACATCAATGCAGGCAACGGCTATTGTCGCTGGTGGATATCTAATCTTAAAAAATCAATCTACCATAGGTGATGTTGTGGCATTTCTCACATATATCAGCTATCTCATAGAGCCTATTAGGGATATAGCCGATAAGTATACAATGATACAAGATGCCACATCGGCCATTAACAAGATACAGCGTTTTATGAATGAAAATTGGTACATACCGGAGGCTGACAATCCACATACAGGCAAGCCCGAAGGCTATATTAGATACGATGATGTTCACTTTGCATATCCCGGTACCAAGAAAGAGGTTATTAGAGGTGTGTCATTTGAGGCGCTGAAGGGTAAAAAGGTTGCCCTTGTGGGCTTTACAGGTTCTGGTAAATCTACATTGCTGAATCTGGCCCTGAGATTTTACGATGTAGATAAAGGTGCCATATATGTTGACGATATAGATATCAGACAGTGGAAAAAAGATGACCTGAGAAGTGGTGCTGCTGTGGTGTTGCAAGAACCTTTTCTGTTTAAGGGAACCATTAAGGATAACATTACACTTGGTAGAGATATCCCCCTTGATGAGGTTATAGATGCCGCCAAACGCGTTCATGCCCACGACTTTATCAAAGATTTGCCCGATGGATACGATACACTGGTGCTTTCAGGTGGTGCAAATCTCTCTGTGGGACAGAGACAGCTGATATCCCTTGCCCGCGCCCTCGTACATCACCCGTCTATTCTCATACTTGATGAGGCCACGGCTTCTATTGACAGTGAGACAGAGAGACTTATACAACATGGCCTTGAAGAGGTGATGAAGGGCCGTACAACACTCATGGTTGCTCATAGGCTTTCTACGATTCGTGAGGCCGACAAGATTTTGGTGCTTGACAGTGGAAGGGTTGTTGAAGAAGGAACCCACGACGAACTGCTCCAGAAAAAGGGCCTGTATTACGAGCTGTATATGCTTCAGTGGGCGTCTGGGGAGTGATTTCTGATAAAATAAATTATCAGAAAAAAATGTTAATAGGTGGTGATGTGCCTTGAATAGGCGGGTATATGTTGTTTTGTCATCAATATTGTCGTTTTTTTCCGGTGTTGGTCTAGTTTTTCTACTTGCCATGGGGAAAGCTACTGCTAAGGCACCTGCTATAAGGGCACTTTACAATAGGGGCTTTATATTGGGAGTGGTGTTATTTGTTGTTATGTTGGCCTTAGGCCTTTTGATAAAAGATGGAGAAAAAGCACTTACCAAAGAAGAGGTCTCTTTTAACGATCTTGTAAAAGAGCTGAGAGAAACTATAAGTAAAGCTTCTCATAGTCCAGATATTCGTCATACCTTTGCAGATTACCTTAAGAGTATGTGGGTAGATGAATCTACAAAGCTCCTTGTTGAAAGGGCACTGAAAGAGGTAATTGATGAGTTTCATGACCAGGCATGGTTGTTTGCCCTATATGCAGAACTGCTGATGAGTGATGGCAGATGGGCTGATGCCGAGGTGATGATTAAGAGGGCGTGGGCTGCTGCCCCTACCGATGAATATGTTAGGCAAGTCGTTAGGCAGTGGATAGATGCCCGTAGTGAAAAAGATCCATTCAGGGTGTCTGAGATGGTGAGAAAACTTAGGGAGGTATATCCCGAGGGCTGGCTATATATCCTTGAGGCGGAACATATGATGAAGATTGGTCGCACAGGTAATATAGAAGACATACTTGTAGAGGCGTATAAACTCAGCGATGAAGATATATCGCTCTTGGAAGTTATATCTGCATATTTAGGGTATCTTGCCTCTGAAGGAAGAGAACCCCAAATGTTTGCCTTCTTTGAGAAACTAAGAAAAGTCGGGGAAAAACCCATTATATATGCCGTGGAGGCAAAACTCTCTGTGCTGGCCGGTGATTATGATAGGGCCGTAGAGGCCGTGAGGAAACTGAAAGATAGCGGGGCATCTTCTGAGATTGTTGATGCTGTGATTGCAGATATTATGAATGGGGCACGGAGTGATGGAAGGGAGGATATACTTTCTAAATTGTTTGAGTAGTTATGGATGTAAACATATGGTCTATAGAAGGAGCCAAATGGCATATACACGGTAAAGATAAGTATATTGTTTTGGAAAATTATCCTGTCCGCCGTGGTGTAGAGTATCTACCAGAACCGTTTCTCCCTGTTGTTGATGTATACAATAATGATGTTATGATTGATTTCTTTGCCGGACATCTGCTTCCATTCCACTATCTTAGGGTATGGGGAAAGAAAGCACGGCAGAGGTTCATTGATGGGCTTAGGCAGGCTCTAAAGTATGATATAGCACATGTGGAAGGATATACTTTGAAAAACATTGTCTTTGCCGAAGGTAAGGTGTATATACTTCCTCCACAGCAGCAAGGCTATACCC
>JAMORD010000117.1 GCA_027063755.1 bacterium
CATGGCATATGCACTGCAGTTGATGGAACCCCCTATAGAAATCAGAGACATATACTTAGGTGGCGATAAGCCTAAAGTGGTAAAGGCAACAGTTACAGAAAAAGACATTGCCTCCATTCACAATTTTATACTCAATTTAATCCAAGCGAGCAGACGCAACCCACAACCCCACCCCTCCGACGCATGTGGATTGTGTGAATATAAATTCCGTTGCCCATTATATTTTAGATTATCAAAAGAAGCTCAAATAATGCATAAAATAAAGAGCATTTCCAATCGCCTGGATCACGCATATCAATATAGAAAGCTCGGCATTGAATTGAAATCACTGGCAAGCAAATTAAATAACATGGCTAACAAACTTATAGATAAGCATTCAACACTCCGCAAATCTGTATCCCCAACAAGTGCACCAAATACAATTATTCAAGAAAAAGTATGGGCGAGCGGCCTTATACCTTTTATAGAACATTTATCTGAAGAAGAAAAAAACCAACTACTTATAGCCCTCCTGAAAGAAACTGCCACGATTACCGTGGATATTATTCCAGATAGCATTAAAGGAAAACTCAACATTCTCAAAGACATTGATAGAAACAAGATTCGCAAATTCATGTAAAACCTTGTAAAATATATTCAGAAAGGAGGGCTGTAGCATGAGTCCATGGTATGACATTATCAAAAGCGGAGACCCTGTATTTGTATCTTATACCTCAGACAAATGGCATGGAGCATTTATGGGAAAAGCTGAAGTAATAGATGTATACAACATTACACTCCGTCCAGAGATAGGGGAAGCTTTCATCAAAACAGGATTTGACTGCGATGTTATCGTAACATCGGTAAACGAAGAAAAAAGTTTCTATCTTACAGGTATAGTTTCTTTGCATGAAGATGGTATCACCAAGATTAGTATTAAGACCACGCCAATTGAATTAACACAACACCCTCCTGAACTTCACAGATTCTTGCTGGCAGGAAAACTAACAATTTTAGATAGTGAAGAAACCTTTGATATAGCTGTAAGAGCCATTGGTATCAATGGTTCCATAGGAATAGTACCCGAAAATCCATCAAGACTTTCAAAACACAAAGAGAAAGATATTATGATGTTTATGGAAGTACCTGTTGAGCAGGGAATATTTCAGTCTCTACTGAGGGGTAAGATAGAACATGTTATTAAATACCGGTATATGAAAAACTGGAGTGAATTATACATTTCCTTTGTCCTCAGTGAACTTACCACTACATCTGTTCAACAAATAGCGGCAACATACAACAAACCCATCAAGGTAGATTTAACCCCTAAAAAAGGTGGTATACTTGGAAGGCTACTGGGCGGTTAATCTGCCCAGTAGCTCCGCATAAGCACTGTCAAGCCATCTCTTCATCAGGGTATATTCTCTGTGTGGCTTAAAAGTGGTCTTTACATTATCTATATCTTCTCCGATAAACTCTACATCTCTAAAGTAAATATCGCCAACTCCCATCTTATACAGTGCATAAAGATATCCTATTTCAGTTGGAGCAAAGCCCATAGCATATGTGATAGCACTGTCAAGCTCCACAATATCATGAGAGGCAAACACCACACCCCATTCTTTGGCCGTTCCATAAACAGGTCCATCACCCTCCATAGCTACCGTGCCATCTACAATAGCCAAATCTGCACGCTTTCTCTTGGCAAGCATTGCTATATTGATATTGATAATACCATACCCCTGATGCACCTTTCCTTTATTGCGCCCCTTGGGTATAGCCATAGCAATATTCTTTAGTGCCAAAGTAACAATAACAGTATCGTGGGTTTTAGGCGGTCCTACAGAAACTAGGTATGGGGCATTGACAAGATAGCCATTGAGGTATATTGTTTGAATACTCCTATCCCACTTAAAAATCTCAAATGGTATCTGAGGATTCTCTGTTTCACTAAGCTCCTCTATAGCCACAAGTTCCACCCACGAGTATTCCTTTAAGACATCTTTATACCCAAAGTTTTCCAGTGCATCTACGGTTCTTCCTACAGAAGATTCCTCAGCCACAGCAACATTTCTTACTCCCAGTTCCTTTAAGTGGTCAACCACAGCCTTTACAGCTATAGGATGAGTACATGCCAGTGGATACCTCACATCCACGAAATTGGGCTTGATAACAACAAGATCTTTGGGAATATTATGTCTCACCTTACTATGAAGTATAGCTAAGGCATCCCTTATAGCTTTATACCTATCCTTTTCTTTTACAATTGATATATATTTCACACCCATCCTCCCTTATACTATAAATGCTATGGATATCAGGCATATTATAACAGTGTTCATTACCAGCCTAACCCCAGTGCTGGAGCTAAGAGGAGGCATGCTACTGGCGCGAAGTCTAAATCTACCATGGTGGGTATCATTCCTTACATGCGTAATAGGTTCTACACTCCTGGGAGTGCTCACATTTTTCTTAGGAGAAATCATTATAAAAATACTAAAAATCATATTACCTAAGTATATTGAAAAACTGGAAGAGAAAAAAGAAACACTCTCACAAAACTACGAAAAATGGGGATACACAGCACTTACCCTATTTGTAGGAATACCGCTACCAGGCACCGGTGCATTCACCGGTGCCCTTATAGCTGGACTATTGGAATTTGATACCAAGAAAAGTATAATATCACTCCTCCTCGGAAATATCCTCGCCGCTTTCCTCCTCAGTCTCTTCTTCCTCATAAGGTAGTTCTTCTTCCTCTTTTTCTATTTCTTCAAGAAGTTTCTCCCAATCTTCTTCATCCCAAGCAGGATCGGCAAGATATATAACGGGTTCCTTTCCAGTAATAAATGCTACCGCAAGAAGACCAATAAACATCCAACCCACAAGCGCAGCAATACCATTGACAAAGCCAAATATCTTCTTAATAGAACGCATGTACAATCACCTCCGTATATTTCTTACTATAATAATACCATAGGGGGCGATGTAATGCTAAAAACAATAAAAAAGAAATTGCTCGGTATCCCTAACATACCAGACTATGCTATAGGAGGAATACTTCATATTAGTGATACACCACGACCTATATATAAATGGCTCAAATGTCTCATTGACACCGTAAACCCCGCATATATAGTACACACAGGTGATGTCGCAGATGACATTAAGCTGGAAAATGCTCCTGAAAGGTTAAAGGGGATATATAGAGAAGCTGTCATTGAGATACGCAATATACTTACCAATTATTTATCAAATACTTACATTGTAGTAGGAAACCATGACAACGAAGAAATCTTATCTTCCCTTCTCCAACCTGCAAATATTATCAGAGAACCTTACCGTATAACATTGAACGGTATATCTTTCCTTCTAACCCATAAGCCTCCTACATGCACTGACGATGTAGATTTTATACTATTCGGACACCAACCTACAGAACAAATACTGGAATCAAGTCGGTGTTTAAACGGCATACATAATATCCACATCATCGGGAAGAATAAAGATGTTTTTTATGTTCCCTATCCTAAGGGAACTAACAAATATAGAAAACTAAGATGGGGTGATGCAAATGATCTTATCCACAGAGGGCCCTGATATGCTGTTTATCAGAGCACAACATCCAAATGAAATATCCGAAAAACTTAAGAATTACAACTTAGATGAATATCGGACACCTGCACAAGCATTTGCAGAAGCAATTAGCACAAATACTATCGTATTCATAACTGAGTCCGATAAAGCCAAAACACGTATTGAAGATGCCTTACATACTTTTTTAGCACCATGGGGCAGTGACATAACTATTGCAAATCTTTTTAACAATGGCATTTTAAATGATGTTCCTCGTATAGATCTTGGACCTGGTATCATCTTCCTTAAAGCCATAAACGAAAAACATATATCTGCCCTCAAAGACAAACTCATGGACCAACTCTATTCCCACAAGTTCCCTTTTGTCAAAGGAGTAGAAGTAGGTGAAATACAAGACACTATTGTGTATGTCACAACAGATAGTCTCTCCAGACCTGTTAATATTAGCTTAGACGAAGAAGTCATACTTGTCCACAGAGACAAGTATCTTACCAGCTCATTTCTTGAAAAGAATATCGTTAAGATATTTATGGAGACAATATCAGAAGACGCACTGAAAGAACTGGGGATTACTATATACGATCATCACAATCTCTATGACCTGCAGAGACAAAGAATATATACTGTTATCACAGACCTAAGTCTTGGCTTTATTGTTGGAGAACGCTTTACTACAGATAGCCCTCGTTTTCTTATGAAGATTATTGTCTATCTTATAAAACTACTTACCCCTGAGGATATACAGAAAATCAAATGGTATATGATGGGTCTGGAGTTTTTAGAAAACGGCGAAAGAATATGTGATATTGATATCTTATATAGGGGCAAGAAAATTTCATGGAGAGACCTTGACGGCATAGACCATACAGGCAGAAAAGAACATATTGCACTGCAAGCAAGAGAAGAACTCATGTCTACACTCTCCGACGAAGCCCGTGAACACCTTAGCCGTCTTGATGAGAAGATTGCCCAGAAGATTCGTGCTCTTTCCTGATAATTTTCAATCGTTCTTTCATCTTCTTTTCATAGCCGGCCTTAAACACAACAAGGTCGGCTTTTTCTATCTCATAGGGCATATACCTCTGCTGCACCCATCCGCCATAGGCATGAGGATATTTATATCCACTACCCTTCCTATTGGTAAGATGCCTGGGCACCGATACTGTTGAATATTTTTCCAGCAACTCGCGGGTGTTTTTAATAATTTCCAATGTGGCATTTGACTTTGGTGCTGTGGCTAGATATACTGCCGCCTGCACTAAGAAATACAAGGCTTCAGGCATACCAACATGTTCCACAGCATACATAGCACTGGTGGCAATTTGAAGAGCCCTTGGATCTGCATTGCCTATATCTTCAGATGCCAGTATTACCAGCCTTCTGGCTACATATTCTGGTGCTCCTCCACCTTCTATAAAACGCATAAGATAATAAACACCTGCATCGGGATCACTACCTCTGATACTCTTTATCATGGCAGAAATAACATCATAAAACTCATCTTTGTCTGCCACACCACCACCCGATATGGTGTCATCAAGCACTCCTGTTTTATGCCATAGCATAAGAAGATTCTGAAGCCTTCTGATATCACCATCGGCCGAGCGTATGAGAATATTGGCAACATCATCGGGCACATCTATATTCAGTTTCACCTTAAACATATCCAGAAGAGCTTTCATCTCTGAAAAAGATAAAGGTTTAAACTCAATAAGCACAGAACGGGACCTTAGCGGTGGAATAAGCATCTTCCACGGATTCTCCCATGAGGCACCTATAAGTATAAGTCTTCCCTCTTGTATAGGTATGAGAAGACTATGTTGAGCCGTGCGGTTTAGCCGTGATATCTCATCTATAAAAAGAAGAACATTGCCAAATCTAAGAATCTTGTCAAGCTCAGCCTTGGAAAAACGGCTTCCATCCATTTGAAAATATAAGGCGCCACTCTCCTTGGCAAGGAGAGTGGCAGCCGTTGTCTTACCAACACCAACAGGGCCATAGAGAATAATAGACCTTATTCCACTGCTAAAAGCCCCTTTTAAGAGCTTAATGGCCTTTTTGTTACCAACAAACTCGGTCCAATCTTTCGGCTGAAACTCCTTCATATACTACATAGCCCTCTCATATATATCTACAAACTGAGAGCTGAGGCCAAACTGTTTTTCAATATGTTTGGCAAGGAGTATTGGTCCTCCTGTTTCACTTCTGTAATGTCCATAGAGAATGACATTAACCCCATATCTACGAAAATCACGCCACTGGGGATAGGTAATCTCTCCGGTAATATATGTATCTACACCAAGATCAAGTAGCGCTCCCAAGAAAGAACCTCCAGCACCAGAGATAACTCCCAGTCTCTTTACATTGCCATCGCCAAACTCCCACACATCTTTGGGCATACCGAAGACCCTTTCCAGTTTTGCCACAATATCGACAACAGTCATATCCACATTAACATAAAAACCTACATCCATAGGTTGCCATCTTGGGGGTTCTATCCCCAACGCCCCCAATATATAGGCATTATTGCCAACCTCTGGGTGAGCATCAAGAGGCAGAT
>JAMORD010000118.1 GCA_027063755.1 bacterium
TTTCATACCATCCATAGCTGTCGGTGGTTTCAGGTCAAGTCCACCAGCATCAAATGTTAGACCCTTACCGACAAATGCAATTTTCTTCTTCGGAACACCACTCTTATATGTCAGACGAATGATACGTGACTCCTTAACGCTACCCTGCCCTACGGCAAGAATGAGATTGTAGCCCTCCTGCTTCAGGGCCTCCTCGCGAAGAATCTCTACCTCAAAGCCATACTCCTCTGATAGCTTTCTGGCAACCTCTTCAAACCAATCAGGATCGGCAACATTAGCTGGCTGATTAGCAATAGTGCGGGCATAGTTTGTTGCCTCTACCATGACAAGGGCTTTTTCCACGGCAGGCTCATAGCCTTCACCTTCGGGCACAAGGAAGACAACCTCTTTAGGCTCTTTAACACCCTCAGATTTAAAATCTACAAACTGGTAAGCAGCAAGGCCAACACCCTCAATAATGGCAGCAAGTTCCCCTTTGGTTAATTTACCGGGCAATTTTACCTTCAATATATCACTACCATCTTGTCTCACACGAGTAACAATCTTTGAAGCATGTCTTCTAATCTGCTCAACATCCCCAGCAGGTATCCACACTTTATAGTCAAGAACACCTACAGGTTTCATCTTAAACTTCTCACTCTGACCAAATGCAACATCTACAAACGCAATCTCCTCATCTTCCACATAGTAGTCAGATGTGACTACCTCATAGTGAATTTTGACTGCATCATAGTTAATCACCACTTCCACCTCCCCAATATTTATTTATACACTTTGACAAGAGCAGGTCGCAGTAGGAAATCACCCATTTTATAACCCGGTCTTATAATTTCGGCAATTTTACCACTACTCCCCTGCCCCTCTTCAACCATGGCAACAACTTGATGCTCCATTGGATTAAAGTCTATATTCACGCTATCTATAACGGCAATACCATGGGATGCGAGAATACTTTTTAACTTACTCCATACCATATTCCATGAATCATCATGAATAGCCCCTTGCCATATGTCATCAAGTACCGGCAAGAGATCCTGCATAAACTTTTCCAGAGCGGCTTTTTCCATATGGGCCAATTTTCTCTCGTATGTATGATGAATAGTATCCAGCTCATTTTTCAAATAGCCTATCTGCAAATTCAGTTTCTTAACGGTTTCATCTACATAATCTTCCCACAAGCTTTCTATACTCATAAAATGACATCACCTCCAACCACCTATATAAATATACTACTTATTGCTACAATTTTATATAAGGAGGATAAAATTGAGGTGATGAATATGTACGATATAAAGCAAGAGATTATAGATGTCGCTAATAGGCTTTATGAGAAAAATCTCAATGGCGGATACGGAGGTAACTTATCTATTAAAGTAGAAAATATTATTTACATTACAAGAGGTGGCATTCCCAAAGTTAATCTTACACCCGAGGACATTGCTATCATTGACATAGAAGGCAACTTTATAGAAGGCAAACCTTCCTCAGAATATAAAATGCACCTATATACATATCAGAAAAATGCACAAATCAAAGCTATAGTACACGCTCATCCTCCGTACACTATGGGATTCTCAATAGGACCAACTGACATACCAACAGAGCTGTTTCCAGAAACATCCATGCTTATCGGCAAAGTACATATTTCCCCATTCTTCCCGTCAGGTAGCAACGAGCTGGCAGAAGATATAGCTGACCGATTTGCCAATGGTGCAATAGCTGTGCTTATGGAAAAACATGGCATTAGCGTTGTATCTACCACAAGTCTATGGGATGCATATTATAAACTTGAGGCCATAGAACATGTTGCCATGGCATATACGACCCACACTATATTAAAGGAGGCGAGACGGTGAACCTGCAGAAGATAACAAAGATAGAACATCTCAAAGAAGGTATGGAAAATGTTATTATCCTGGTATATGTATCCCAAGCATATACCTTTTCATCTAAAAGAGGAGAACGATTTTCACGACTCATACTCAATGACAAATCCGGAAGCATTAATGCATTTTTAAAATCCCCACTGCCACCTCGTAGTGGTAGTATTATTCGTGTCAGGGGTAATGTCGGCAATTACAATGGCAACAAGACCTTTTACATGACAGAGATTATGAACACATATAAGGTAGAAGACCTCCCTCCTGAGGCCAAAGAACATCTATTTCCATCATTAACCCAAGAGGAAATATCAAAGGTTAAAAAAGACCTTATTGATCTCATCAATAGAACCGAAGATACAGAAATACAAAACCTTTTAAGGGCTATATTCTTTGGAGAAGGTATACCAGAACATCTTTCCGAGATCTTAAAGCGCATATGGCACTATCCAGCAGCTTCCAAAATACACCATGCCCGTATAGGAGGGCTACTTCAACATTCCGTAAAAGCGGGAAAGCTCGTGGAGAAAATTGCTCTGGAATACAAAGACTTTGTCATCAGAGATATAGCTGTGGCAGGTGCCTTAATACACGATATAGGGAAGATTTTAGAACAAAAAGAGATACCCGGCACAGGGTGGACAGAAGAAGGAGAACTACTCGGACATATAGCTATGGGATATGAACTACTAATAGAAATTGCACGATATATTGATATAGCCCCAGACAAACTGACGGCCCTAAAACACATCATACTTTCACATCACGGAGAAAAGGAAAAAGGCTCACCTGTAGTTCCCCTAACCCCAGAAGCTCTGATCGTCCATGCCATAGAAGACTTAGAATCCCATATAGACAGCATTATAGGTAGTGCCCCCGAAGAACCGGGCAGAGGGGAAACTCCCAATGCCTTTAGTAAACGCATTTTTTATTACCACTTAGGGAGGGATAGACGGTGAAAATCACATTTTTAGGAGCAACCGGTGAGGTTACCGGTTCATGTTATCTTGTACACGACACCAACATTCAGTTTCTTGTAGACTGTGGTATGTTTCAAGGTCATTCAGAGCACAAAAATGATGAACCATTTCCTTTTACTCCATCAGAGATCCCATATGTCATATTGACCCATGCCCATCTTGACCACTCCGGTAGACTACCACTTCTTGTAAAAAGAGGTTTTAAGGGTAAGATTATTACAACCCCACAAACAGCAGAGCTACTACGAATCATGCTCCTTGATGCTGCCCATGTGCAAGAAGAAGAAATCAAGCGTATCAACAAGAAGAGAGTCCGTCAAGGACTACCTGAAATCAAACCCATTTATACAACCGAAGATGTGGAGAAAGTCTTTCCACTTGTTGTTCCTATCTCCTACGACAATAGATATCCCCTCAACGAACATGTAGAAATACGCTTTAGAGATGCAGGACATATACTTGGTGCCGCCAGTGTAGAGATATGGGACCACATGGACAACGAAAAAATTGTATTTTCGGGAGATTTGGGCCAGATACCCAATGAAGTCCTTCATGATCCAACACTGATAGAAGAGGCCGACTATGTTGTTATGGAGACCACATATGGCGGTCGTAAACATAAAAGCCTTGAAGAAACCCGTAAAGAGTTCCGTGATGCCATTGTCAACGGTTTAAAAAATGGAGGAAACATTCTCATACCATCGTTTGCCGTTGAGAGAACCCAGCGTATACTCTATGAACTAAGGCTACTGTGGGAATCGGGAGATTTACCCAAAGATGTGCCTATATACCTGGATAGCCCCTTGGCAAGTAAGGCTACAGAGATATACAACGAATATAAAGCATCATATAAACCATATATTCAAAAATATTTCATTGATGGAGATTCGCCATTTGACCTTCCCAACCTTCATATTGTAGAAAGCTCTCAAGAGTCAAAAAAGCTTAACGATGTATCCGGAGCCATCATCATAGCAGGCAGCGGCATGTGCACAGGTGGACGCATACTCCATCACCTTAAACATAACCTATGGAAGCCTGAAACAACACTGATATTTGTGGGGTATCAGGCACAGGGAACACTGGGAAGGTTGATTGTTGATGGTGCTAAAATCGTAAAAATATTTGGTGAACCTGTGAAAGTCAGGGCAAAAGTATTTACTATTAATGGTTTTTCTGCCCATGCCGATAGAGACGACCTGCTTACATGGGCAACTTTCTTCAAGAGCAAACCTTACTTTATTCTCACTCACGGCGAAGATGATCAGAGATTGGCATTTGCTGAATTTCTCAAGAAAAGAGGATATAAAGTGCTTATTCCACAGTATAAAGATTCTGTCGTACTGAAACCTGATATGCCCGAAAGATACCCCGTTCCTGTCAGGAAAGATGCTACCAGCGAAGCACTTAAAATTATCTCTCAAATATATGGCGACCTTCACGAGCTGGAAGATATTATCGCAGAAGAAGGGGCAAATCCAGAACTGATAGGTATACTAAAAAGTATCAGTACTCTGGTATCCTCTATTAAGAAAGAATAGTTTATAATGATAACGCCAAGGAGGTAGGTAGCCATGAAAGAAGTATTGAAATACATAAAAAAGAACATATTAGGATTTATCGTGCTAACAGTTATCACTGTCTTGCTTGTAGGTTTTTTATACTCCTATTACATGGTCTACCTACCACAGAAACAGGCACTAATACAAGAACGCTATGAAAATCCTGATGAATTCGCCAATACCAGCGGTGTACCATCATTTGGTATAGACTCCAACTACTGGGATTGGCTTAAGACACAGTTTACAGGACCGGGTAAAGCTGTCCCCTACAACTATACCCGCTAAGGAAAGGAGGATGCACTATGGCAGAAATTGTGCTTGACCATGTATGGAAGATATTCCCTACCAAAAAAGGCGAAGTCATCGCCGTCAAAGATGCAAATCTGAAAATAGAAGATGGAGAGTTTATGGTATTCCTCGGTCCATCTGGTTGTGGTAAAACAACAACACTACGTATGATAGCCGGACTTGAGGATATAACCAAAGGTGAAATTCTTATTGATGGAAAAGTCGTGAACAACCTTCCCCCCAAGGATAGAGATATAGCCATGGTCTTTCAAAACTATGCTCTATATCCCCACATGAAGGTCTTTGACAACATTGCATTTGGCCTAAAGCTGAGAAAAGTACCAAAAGATGAGATCAAGAAAAGGGTGCTAAAGGCCGCTAAGATGCTCCATATTGAAGATCTCCTTGACAGAAAACCCGGTGAGCTGTCAGGTGGTCAGAGGCAGCGTGTGGCTTTGGCAAGGGCTATTGTTAGACAGCCCAAGGCATATCTCATGGACGAACCTCTGTCAAACCTTGATGCCAAGCTCAGGGTCCAAACAAGGGCTGAGCTCCTTGAACTTCACAGACAGCTGGGAGTAACCACCATATATGTTACCCATGATCAGGTAGAGGCTATGACACTGGGTACCAGGGTCACTGTTATGAAAAAAGGTGAAATTCAACAGGTTGGAACACCTCTTGAAATATATTCCGTGCCAGCTAACATCTTCGTCGCTGGATTTGTAGGATCACCTCCTACGAACTTCATTGATGGTCAGCTAGTCGAAGATGGTGGTCAAATGTGGTTTGTATCTGAAGGCGGTATCAAACTTCACATTCCAGAAGACATAGCAAATCTTCTCAAACAGAAAAATGCTCCAACCAATGTTATTCTCGGTATCAGACCTGAAGATGTACACCTTAAAGAAGAGTATCATAAAGAAATCAGAAACGATTGGATAGTAAAGGGTACAGTAAAAGTAGTTGAAAGGCTGGGAGCTGAGACATTCGCCCACTATGAGGTTGGTGGCAGATTTAAGGTTATTGGTCATGTATCTCCACTGACACTTATTGAGCCCGAAGAAAACAAAGAGCTCTTGTTTGATATGACAAAGAGCCATTTCTTTGACAAGAAAACAGAAAAGCGTATAGGTGGAGGACTTGATCTCCGACCAGAAATTTATCGTAAGAAGCAGGCTAAAGCTTCATAAACAGAGGTGAGCCTATGGCTAAAAAACCAACAGTACTCATAGCCGATGATGAAGACAGTGTACGTCTCCTCCTCAAGGAAATACTTGAGGAGGAGGCTTTTGTTATAGAGGCCCGCAACGGAGGGGAAGCAATAGATATCGCTCGCATCAACAAACCACATGTTGTATTCCTTGATATTCGTATGCCCGGTATTGACGGTATGGAAGCTTTAAAGAAAAT
>JAMORD010000119.1 GCA_027063755.1 bacterium
ACCTACAACTGTATCTGTTATTGGAGCTGGAACGGTTATCAATCCCTATGTCTTAAAGGAAGAATACGAACACTTACCCAATCCGCATGGTAAGCTACTTATCAGTAGAAGGGCTCATATTGTATTTAAAACATATCGACATCTTGACACCCTTATAGAAGAGATGCGTGATAATAAAATTGGTACTACCAAACGAGGTATAGGCCCCGCATATGCTATGAAGATGTACCGTTTGTCTGTTCGTGTAGGGGATTTTATTGTTCCAGAAAAATTGGAAAGGCACTATAGGGAAATAGCTCGTTTTATGAAAACATGGGGGCTTGAGATGGAAGACAATCTTTCTCAGTTGAAAACTTTGGCAAATTTTATGGCCCCTATGGTTGTAGATGTTGAAACTCTGCTTTGGGAGAACAGAGATAAACGAATCTTGTTTGAAGGAGCTCAGGGATATATGCTTGATATTGATATGGGAACCTATCCCTATGTCACATCATCTCACCCAGGACTTGCCGGTATTGTTGATAGTGGTTTTTCTCCATATCTAATTGATAGACGCATAGGGGTTTTAAAGGCATATGCTACCCGTGTTGGTGAGGGGGTATTCCCCACAGAGCTAACCGACGAAATAGGTTATATGATTAGAGAGAAAGGACATGAGTATGGTGCTACCACTGGTAGACCCCGTAGGTGTGGTTGGCTTGATTTGGTTCAAGCCCGATTTGCTGTCTTTATGAATGGTATTAACGAATTAGCTGTTACTAAATTGGATGTATTATCAGGCATTGAAAGATTAAAGGTTGCTGTGGCTTATAAGGTAGGCGGTAAACGCTATGAATTTTGGCCAGAAAATATTCTTGATGGGGATATAATACCTGTATATGAAGAACTTGAAGGATGGGAAGATGATATATTTGGCATTACCCGTATGTCAGATCTGCCGGATCAGGCAAGACGGTACATAGAGTTTATAGAGGATTATCTTGGGGTGAAAGTGAAGTATGTTTCAACGGGACCAGCACCTCAACACACTATTGAGATAGTGTAGTTTGTGCTTGTTATTTATGATATAATAGCAAACGCATATGTGATGGCATAAGGCAACGGTCGGGGCGTAGCGCAGTAAGGTAGCGCACCTGGTTCGGGACCAGGGGGTCGGCGGTTCGAGCCCGCCCGCCCCGACCATTTTTATATAAGAAAAATAAACTTTTAGGAGGGAAGATGATTGGACCAGAGAAGAGCACCTTACTTTGAAGGCCTGCTAAATTATATTAGGCAAGGTCGCACGGCATTTCACATGCCGGGACACAACAGAGGTAAAGGTGTACACCCCCTGCTGAAAGATTTCCTCGGAAAAAATGTCTTTCTTCTTGATCTTACTGAGGTTGAGGGTGTAGACTATCTTCATAAAGCAACCGGTATTTTAAAAGAGGCTCAAACATTACTATCAAATTTATATGGTAGTACAGAGTCGTTTTTCCTTATAAATGGAAGCACTGGTGGTAATCACGCTATGATATTTTCCACTGTTGGTGACGGGGAGAAAATCATTCTTGGTCGTAATTCTCATAGGTCTGCACTGGGGGGACTTATTGTCTCCGGTGCTGTCCCTGTCTATGTACCCGTTGAGGTAAATAGCCGTATAGGTGTGACAACAAACCTTGATGCGGTCAAATTGGAAAAGACTATACAGGATAATCCAGATGCCAAGGCCGTATTTATAACAACTCCTAATTACTACGGAATGACCGGTGATGTAAAGCTGTATGCGGATATTGCCCATAAGTATGGTATGCCATTGCTTGTAGACGAGGCTCATGGCGCACATTACGGTATGCATCCAGAGTTGCCTGAAACAGCCGTTAGACAGGGAGCCGATCTTGTTGTTCAAAGTGCCCACAAGACATTGGCATCTATGACTCAAACCTCGTGGATACATTACAATGACAACGGTTATGTGGATTTGGCCCGTTTGAAGATGGCCTTGCAGGTGCTTCAGTCTACATCACCTAACTATGTTATGCTTTCATCTCTTGATGTTGCCCGTATGCAGCTGGCAACCGAAGGCAAGGAAATATACGATAGGGTACTTGATGTTGCCAGATATCTCCGCAAGACGCTAAATGAAATTCCAGGAATATTTGTTATAGGTAAGGAGGTAGAGGAAACAGATCCTTATGTGCCCGTTTACGATGAAACGAAAATAGTGATTAGTTTTGAGGGTAAATGGGAATATAATAATACCAGGATGTATGGATATATAGCGGAGAGAATTCTTAACCAAGAGTATAATATTGAAGTAGAACTGTCAGATCCCCATAATGTCCTTGCTTTTATAACAGTGGGGCACTATATGGATGATGCCAAAGTGCTTGTAGATGCTATTAGGGACATGAGCAAGAAATATTATAAAGGTGAGGAAGAAAGAGGTACTGATTATCACATACTTCCACATATTCCAGAAGTTGTACTTACGCCAAGAGAAGCATTCTTCGCTAAATCTGAAGTAGTTCCCTTTGATGAGCATGTTATTGGACGTGTATGCGCAGAGGTTGTTAGTTTGTATCCACCGGGTATTCCCATTGTTGCACCCGGTGAGCGTATGGATCGTGAAATTTACGAGTTTATAAGAGAAAGAATTACTCAGGGTGCAGAGGTTCAGGGCCCAATTGATCCCGAACTAAAATATATAAAAGTTATTAGATAAGGGGGTAGATAACGGTGGCGGAACTGATGAGACAGATAGAGATGTTAGATAAGGCTGTGGAACAATGGAAGAGCGTAGAAAAGAATTTGAAAAGCACACCTCAGCTTTTAACAAAAGACACAAAACAAATGTTAGAAGATGCTATCCATGCTTATAAAGAAGCCGAAGAGGCTAAGATACAGCAGGAGATCAACGCTTATCACAAGGAAGTTTCTGAAAAAATGAATGCAGAACTGAAGAACTTGGAAAAGGAAATATGGGAGACATATAAAGATAAGAAATCTTCTATTATCAAGGATCTTATTCATAGGCTTCACGGGGGGATTTAATCATGGCCGTTAAACCGCTGAAGAAACTGGAGATATACGCATGGGGGGAGAAGGTACCTGAATTTTTGGAATATATTGCCAGTGTAAGAGATTTTCATGTTGAGAATGTAGAAGAGATTCAAGAAACTGGTGGTAATATAAAAGAATCTGTTAGGCAAACTTTACAGATGATAACAAACTATCTTGCCATATGGAGAAATGCCGAAGAATTCATATCTCTTCACGGTAATACACCATTTAAAAAGAGTATGTTTGAACCCCGTAAAGTTATGGAAATTGATGAGGCAAAAGGTTTGTGGGAAACCAAAGGTAAGATGCTTTTTGATGAACTTCAAAAGATGCTTGATAAAATTCACAGCATTGACAAAGAGATAGAGCATATCTCTTACCAAATAGATATGCTAAAACCTTGGCAGTTTGTATCAGTAAAGATGTCTTCCTTGCATAAACTCAAACATTTAAAATATCTTACTCTTGAAATCCCAGAAAGGTATGTTTCTCCGTTATGGGATGACCTAAAGACCATTGCAGGACAATATTGGATGTGGGCAAGAAAGAATGGGAAACAATGGTATGCACTTATTGTATATCGTCCTGGGGACTCTGCTCAGCCTATTGAAAGATGGAAAGAATATGCTGTATCTCTTCCAGATGTGGATGCAGAACCTTCTGAATATCTCAGAGAACTTGAAACAAGGAGGGCTAATCTTGAAGAAGCAAAGCAGAAGCAGATAGACGAATTGCTTAGGTGGCTTAACGATCAGCAAGATACCTACAAAATATTGATTGACTACTTGGAAGTAGAAAGAGAAAAATGGCAGGTTGTATCCGACAATGTACTTAAGGGGAAAAGATTTGTGTATTTGTGGGGTTGGATAGATAAGGAAAAAGCAGATGAGGTCAAACTCAACTTAGAGAACAATTATCCTGTTAGGGTGCTTATGAGTGACCCAACCGAAGAGGATGAGCCACCTGTCAAGATTGAAAATCCATGGTGGCTTAGGCCTTTTGAGATTGTTACAAAACTATATGGTGTGCCCCACTATAGATTCTTTGATCCAACAAAGTTTACAGCACCTGCTTTCTTTATTTTCTTTGGTATTGCACTTGGTGATGCAGGTTATGGTGCCTTACTTATGCTTACTGCTCTTTATTTCTTAATTAGGTATAAGAATGCTGAAGAGGGAACAAAAGACACACTGTTGTTTATCTTCTATTTAGGTCTAACTTCGCTCATATTTGGTAGCATTACATGGACCTGGTTTGGTGAAAACCCGTTTGTTTATGATAATGGGAAGGTATTCGGTTTCTTCAAATTCTTTGATGTCGTCAATAATACCAATTTAGGTTTGGGTACTGTATTGATTATCGGTATTGTCATGCAGATGTATGCTATGTGTATTAAAGCATGGTGGGCGTTGAAACACGGAGATTGGCAGACAGCGGTGTTTGATGTGTTTACATGGCAGGTATTTTTGTTGTCCCTTGTGGTTTTAGTGCTTCCTATTATTGGTGTGAGTGTCAGTGCTACGACACTAATGTATGCTAAGTATATTGCTATAGCTGCTGCTTTACTACTTATTCTTACCCAGGGTAGGCACATAAAGAATCCTATTGGTCGTATCGCATTTGGATTGATATCTTTATACGGTATTGCTGGTGGATATGGTATTGCCAGTTTCTTGGCAGATACCCTTTCTTATTCTCGTCTCTTGGCTCTAAACCTTTCTACGGGTATCGTAGCCCATGTGCTTAACACTATGCTTGCCCCCATGTTTAAGATAGTTGTGGGGATTATATTGCTTATTCTTGCCCACGCCCTTAACTTGGCATTGGGCTTGCTTGGTGCGTTTGTACACTCCTCCCGTCTCATTTTCCTTGAAATGTATGGAAGATTCTTTGAAGAGACGGGGCGTGAGTTTAAACCTATAACACTTGATGGTAAATATCACAAATTTGTGAAGGAGGTTGATGCTAAATGATCGTATCTTGGGGTGCAGCAATTGCTTTAGTGGGTGCAGGTATTGGTGCAGGTTTGGCTTCTGTTGGTTCTGCAATTGGTGTTGGTATCGCTGGTGAGGCAGCAGCAGGTGTTCAGAGGGAGAAGCCAGAGCTTGGTGCTCTTGCACTGATTATGCAGGCTCTTCCTGGTACACAGGGTTTCTATGGTTTCGTTGCCATGTTCCTTGGTATTGCAAAGATTTCCAAAAATATAGGTACTATGGATCTTGGAACAGGACTTGCCATATTTGCAGCCTTTATCCCTGTGATGGTTGCCGAGCTGATGTCTGGTGTCTGGCAGGGTAAGGCTTCTGCAGCTGCTCTTCAAATGGTAGCCCGCAGACAGGAGCTTGCCGGTCGTGCCATTATCATTCCTGCTATCGTTGAGACATATGCCCTTGTTGGTCTGCTTGCCACAATTATTATGCTTAACCAGGTTAAGATATAGAGGTGGGGAGTGTGGCTGGCTTACAGGAAAGGGTAAAGACCAGATGGCTTGAAGCTCTTGGTGCATATACCAAGGGGGGTCTTGATATTGATGGAATTAAGAGTGCCGTTGAAAACACACTTCCGGCTATCATAAGGGAAGAAACAACTGAATATGCTAAGGAAGTTTGGTATGACATTGTTCAGGATTTGCAAGAAACATCTGTAGATGACAAGGAAGAAAAGCACATTGTCAGCAAACAGTTTGTAGACAACATCTATAAGGAATTGTCTGTAGAGCTTAATAAGGCTATTGAAAGTGTCGTTGAAGAGACTTTAAGGGTTATCAAAGATGTTGTTGATGATATTGACTTTCAATGGCAACAGACAGTGAAACACTTGGAGGCTAAATTAAAAGAGGAAAAGGCTGTTATAGAAAGTATCTTTGCTGTTGAAAAGAGAAAATTTGTCAATGAGGTCTTTACCCGTGTCATAGACGATATTAAAAATGAAATGCTTACGGTGCTTACTGGTGAGGCATCGGATCTGTATGCTTCATATGTTTCTCAGCTTATAGGTCAGAGCGAAATAAAAGCTGTTATTGTGTCTGATAAATTGCCCAAAACTGTTGTTACCGAACTAAAAAGGGAATTAGGAAAGGA
>JAMORD010000120.1 GCA_027063755.1 bacterium
GAAAGGAATTAAAATTTGAGACAATTAAAGATGAAGATATGGTTGTTTTGGTTGATACTGGTAAGGCCAAGATAGATGTGTCGCCATCGGTAATAGTTGAGGAACTTGTGAGAAGTAACCTGGCTGCAATTAGGGATACTGTTCTGAAGGGGGTAGTATCATGATTGTGTGGAAGCACTATGAAAGGCTTCTTGGTGGCACGATTGCAGCCCGTTTAGGTGACATTCCAACGAAAGCTCAAGTTGTTCGCATGGCAGATGCAACATCATGGTCGGAGTTCATTTCCATGCTTAATGGAATAAAAGGATTTGCGTCTATTGAAGGTGATATCACTTTAAGTGATGTTGTTTCTCTTGCCAAACAGCATATTGCTGAAGAAATATCAGACTACTTTACTATTGTTGATGATGAAAGGCCTATTGCACTGGCTCTGTTTCCCGATTGGTTTGTCAAAGATAAAGAAACACTTACTCTTGAGGATATGATAGATGCCACAGGTAAACTGTGGAAGATTGTTCATTCGTTTGGTGACAGATATTTAGAAGCAGAATACGATGAGTGGTATAGATATCTGCTTCTATTTTTATACAAACGCGCCCATGCATATGGGTGGGATCTTGCAACTATGAGGCGCTTATTTGCCCCTATGTATATGGGAGACAAAATTTCTGTTCTTCTTGAGAGGGGTGAGGCTGATCCTAAGCAAGTGGCCTCTGTTTTGGGACTTGCTCCAGACTTGGGAGATATGCCTACATTAGATTTTGAAGTGCTTGTAGATGAATATTTCTTGTTGAAACTTAGTGGTCTTGCCATGACAAGTAATCCGCTGTATGAGATTATATTTTATTACAGAGCATTGAATACAGCTTATAGAAATATTCGTATCGTTGCAACGGGAATATGGGGACACTTGTCAAGAGAAGAAATTGTAAAGAGGGTGCGTGAGGTCTATGTATAAGATAGCGGCCGTAGGAAATTTACCTCATATTAGGGCTTTAGCCCTTATAGGTGTAGAGTGGTTTGATGAAAATGATGAAGTTACCCAGAAAATTAGAGAAATTATCTCTAATAAGGAGTATGCCATATTAATAGTTTCTGAAGATGTGTATGTGAAGCACCAAGAACTCTTAGATAATGTGAAGAGACCAGAATTTTCTGTCGTTATTCTCGGTAAAGACGAGGAGAAGGCATCTAAGGTTCTTGAAAAGAAGATAGAACGTGCCCTTGGTATAAGGATTTTTGAATAGGGAAGGGGTGGATAGCATATGGCACAGGTTGTACGAGGAAAAGTAGCACGAGTAGCCGGTCCCCTCGTCGTGGCCAAAGAGATGCAAGGCGTAAAGATGTTTGAGGTTGTGCGTGTTGGTTCTCTTGGCCTGTTCGGTGAAGTTATTCGTATAGAGGGAGACAGGGCTTATATACAGGTGTACGAGGAAACTGGTGGCGTTAGACCTGGTGAAGAGGTGGTTGGTACAGGTGAGCTTCTCAGCGTTGAACTTGGTCCAGGTCTTATTAAGAATATTTACGACGGTATTCAGAGACCTCTGGAGGTTCTCTGGAAGATGGGCGGTTCCTTCCTTGTGAGAGGTGTAGAGGCGCCTTCACTTGATAGAAATACTAAATGGCATTTTGAGCCAAAGGTAAAAATAGGCGATGAGGTATCCGAAGGTGATATTCTTGGCGAAGTGCCTGAAACATCTACTGTAATACACAAAATTATGGTTCCCCCAGGTATTCGTGGTAAGGTTATTGATATTAAGAGCGGTGATTTTACCATTGAAGAAGTAGTTGCAGTTATTGATACTGGTAAGGAGAAAAAAGAGATAAAAATGTATCAGAAATGGCCTGTTCGTATGGGTAGACCATATCGCAAGAAAGTTGCCGCTTCGGAGCCAATGATCACTGGACAGAGAACTATAGACACATTCTTCCCCATCGTTAAAGGTGGTACGGCAGCTGTTCCTGGTCCATTTGGTAGTGGTAAAACAGTTATCCAGCATCAGCTTGCCCGTTGGTCTGATGCCGATGTTGTTGTCTACATCGGTTGTGGAGAGCGTGGAAACGAGATGACAGATGTTCTGATTGAATTTCCTGAGCTCAAAGACCCGAGAACTGGTGGTCCTCTTATGGATAGAACAGTGCTTATTGCTAATACGTCCAACATGCCAGTTGCCGCCCGTGAGGCATCAGTCTTCACGGGTATTGCCATAGCAGAGTATTTCAGAGATATGGGATACAATGTTGCATTGATGGCCGATTCTACATCAAGATGGGCTGAGGCCATGCGTGAAATTTCCGGTCGACTTGAAGAGATGCCCGGTGAGGAAGGTTATCCTGCATATCTTGCCTCAAGAATATCTTCATTCTATGAAAGGGCCGGGATGGTTGAGGCATTAGGTAGTCCTGAGAGAACTGGTTCTGTATCTGTTATCGGTGCTGTTTCACCACCTGGTGGTGACCTTTCTGATCCAGTTGTTCAGGCAACATTGCGTGAGGTTCGTGTATTCTGGTCTCTTGACCAGCAGCTTGCCTTTGCCCGTCACTTCCCAGCTATTCACTGGCTCAGAAGTTATTCTCTGTATGTTGACAGAGTAGGTGAATGGGCCAAAGAACAGATTGCCCTTGACTGGGTTGATAACAGAAATGAGGCAATGAGAATACTCCAGCAGGAGTCTGAACTTCAAGAGCTTGTGCGTCTTGTCGGTTATGATGCTTTATCGCCACATGACCAGCTTTTATTGGAAACAGCAAGGTCTTTAAGAGAGGATTTCTTACAACAAGATGCTTTTGATGATATTGATACATATTGTCCGCTTGAGAAGCAGTATCACATGCTTCGCAATGTCCTTCACTTCCATCACAAGGCCATAGAAGCTCTTGAGGCCGGTGTAGATGTTAAAGCAATTGTTACACTTCCTATACGTGAAAAAATTTCTCGTATGAGGTTTATTCCACCAGATAGGTTAGATGAAATCAAGGCTATTCACGATGAGATAGATGCATCATTTGAGACATTGATGAAGAAAGGTGGTGAGCAGGCATGATTAGGGAATACACCACCATATCTGAAATATCTGGTCCACTAGTGGTTGTACAAGGTGTATCTGATGCTGCTTATGGAGAACTTGTTGAGATAGAAGTTGGTGGACATACAAGATACGGTCAGGTATTGGAGACCTCTGAGGATTATGCAGTTGTTCAGGTTTTTGAGGGTACGCATGGTATAAACCTCACGGAAACAAAGGTTAGATTCTTGGGGAAAGGCCTGACATTTGGTGTGTCTCCTGAAATTCTTGGTCGTGTATTTGATGGTATTGGTAGACCTATAGATGGTAGTCCTGCTCCTGTTCCGGAAAAAGAGCTGGATATTAATGGTAGTCCTATCAACCCAACAGCAAGAGACTATCCTAACGAATTTATTCAGACGGGTGTTTCTGCCATTGACGGCATGAATACACTTGTTCGTGGTCAGAAACTGCCAATATTCTCCGGTTCCGGTCTTCCTCACCCTGAGCTGGCTGCCCAGATTGCCAGACAGGCAAGGGTTAGAGGTACCGGTGAAGATTTTGCTGTTGTCTTCGCTGCTATGGGTATTACCTTTGAAGAGGCCAACTTCTTCCTTGAAGACTTCAGAAAAAGGGGAACCCTTGACAGAACGGTTGTGTTTCTCAACCTTGCTAATGACCCAGCTATTGAACGTATAGCTACCCCTCGTGTGGCCCTAACTGCTGCTGAGTATTTGGCATTTGATCTCGGTATGCATGTTCTTGTTATTCTTACTGATATGACTAACTACTGTGAGGCCTTGCGTGAAATCTCTGCTGCCCGTAAAGAGGTTCCCGGTCGTCGTGGTTATCCTGGTTACATGTATACCGACCTTGCCACCATATATGAGCGTGCAGGGCGTATTAAGGGTAAGAAAGGTTCTGTTACACAGATTCCGATACTTACCATGCCAGAAGATGATAGAACGCACCCTGTTCCAGACCTTACCGGTTATATCACCGAGGGTCAGATATTCCTTAGTCGTGACCTCCACAGAAGAGGTATTTATCCTCCAATAGATGTTCTTCAATCCCTGTCCCGTTTGATGCAGAAAGGTATTGGTAAGGGTAAGACGAGAGAGGATCACTCAGGTGTGGCGAATCAGCTATATGCAGCATATGCTAAGGGTAAAGAAGTTAGAGAACTTGCAGTTGTTCTTGGTGAATCATCTATCAGTGAACTAGATAGGAAATACATGGAGTTTGCAGATAGGTTTGAAAAAGAATTTATCAAACAGGGGCAGTTTGAAAACAGAACCATTGAAGAGACCCTAGATATAGGTTGGAGGCTCCTTTCCATGCTTCCAAGAAGTGAGCTTAAGCGTATTAAGCTTGAAATGATTGAAAAATATATGCCAAAGAAGGCGGAGGAGTAAGCCATGGCACTGACAAATGTGACTCCAAACCGAATGACCCTTCTACGTCTAAAGAGACGCTTGAAGATGGCCAAGAGGGGGCACAAACTTTTAAAAGATAAGTTAGAGGGTCTCCGTAAGGAATTTATGACATTGATTGATGAATATAAATCGTTAAAGGACCGTGTTACCAAACAAATGGAAACCATAGAAACATATATGGCTATGGCCGATGCTGCCTCATCCGATAAGGCTATAGAAAGAATGCGCACAGAAAGCAAGGTATCTCAAACTGTTGAGGCCTCTGTACGCTATGTTCTGTCTATTCCTATTCCGTCTTACAAACTGACGGAAAAAGAGATAAGCCTTGTATACCCAACACTATTTGTATCAAGTGATATGGACCTTGCTCTCAGTGAATATGTGAAACTTTTAGAGGATATTATCAGATTAGCTGTTGTTGAAAAAGCACTCCGTATCTTGGCCGAAGAAATGGAGAAAACAAAGAGAAGGGTCAATGCACTGGAATACACAATTATACCTCAGACAGAAGAGGCCATTAAGATGATAGAGCTCCGCCTTGACGAGATGGAAAGGAGCCATATTGTAAGGCTTATGAAGATAAAAGAGACTCTTGCCAAAAAAGAAGGAGGGGTGCGTAGTGCTTAGTTTAGAAGATGTTATTGCTTCTACGAAAAGGCTCAAGGCATTAGCCAAACAGGATACTCTCAAGTATCCTGAAGGTTCCGACGAATACAATGCCGCAAAGATTCGCCATAAGATGTACTCCGAATGGGTTGATAGACTTGAAGAGGGAAAGGAACCTCTTGTTGACCTTGTTGAAGAGGTCAAAAAAGCCTATGCCGAGCTTAAGGAAAAAGAGCACCTATCTCTTGAGGAAAAAGCACGCAAAGAAGCTTTATACGAATTTCTCCTTATCAACGGTATAGAACTGTGAAACTATTGGGGGATTTTATCTTCGGGCGGGGCATGTGTCCCGCCTTTTATTTTTGGCAAATATTTACATCCATGCTTTTACCACATGCGTACTTGCTTCACACTGTTTCGTAAATGGTACATGACGCACCAAGATGTTATGTGTCGTTATTTCATCATTAGACCTATGCAAATAAGATACAGAATAGTTTTATTAAATATTTATAGCGATAGTTATAATTAACAGTATACAATCTGAAGTGACTTGCTAATAAAACTCTCCCTTTTTCAACAAGGGGGGAGCCTTTATAGGCTCCCCTAACTATAACTACTAAAATTTGTTTTATTATTCGTGGCTTTCTTTTTCTGCTGTGACATAAGCCTCGTCGTCAAGGTAAAGGTCTCTTTCCCATTCTACTTTACCGTCAAATATTGGTTTAGGATCACCTATGAGTTCTACACGGTACATGTTAGATGTATAGAAGTATGCATCGGGGAAATTAACCTTTACAGGTGCCTCTGTGTACACTCTGAAGTTGAGATCTTCTTTTACGATATCCTCGTTTTCAAGAGCATAGTCGCTGAATCTTCTGATGATATCTGTGATAACAAGATTCATGTCAAGCAGATTTCTCTGAATCTGATGCCACTTCTTACGGGAGGCCTCAATGTGTGTAAGACCAAAGTATCCTGCAGAGCCTTCACCTTTAAGACCCTGAATACATCTGGATAAGAACAGGCTGATCCCCTTGACTGTTTCAACAG
>JAMORD010000121.1 GCA_027063755.1 bacterium
CGAAAAAAAATATCAAAAGCAAGGAACACGAGACCAATCAGTAGCCAGCTGATAATAGATACGAGATTTATGTTTTAACGAACCACGATAGCCCAAGCGAATATGGACCACCATGTACTGTTGTAGTCGGTCTTGTTAATCTTTGTTGATACGGTATACCATGCTCTTCTATCCACTGTTGCATAGCCATATCCCATTCTGTAGGAATGCTATATACAAATTGCAGTGGGAAGAAATCTATGTCAGGTGGTTCTTTTTCCAGCAGGTTGGCATAAAACTTAATAATGCGCTTTTTACCTCCCCTAATTTTGGCAACAGCATAAATTTCTCCGGTGTCATCTATAGCAAGGGCAGGTTTTAGCTTAAGCATGTTGCCTATCAAATAACTGGCTTTGCCAATACGTCCACCCTTGCGAAGATATTCTAATGACTCCAATATAAAGTAGAATCTTAATCTATTTCTCAATGATTGAAGGTAATCCATTATATGTTCGGGATCTACCTTGCCATCTCTAATGTCATAAAATGCCTTGAGTGTTAAAGTTGATTGTCCTGTAGATATGCTGCGAGAGTCAAAGACGATGAGACGAGAGCCTATGTGTTTCTGAGCAGTGAGTGCATTGAGATATGTACCACTCATTTTTGATGACATAGTTATATAGAGAACATAGTCGTGAGTTTGAAGAAGCTCTTCGGCTGCTGCAATGATGTCATCTGTTTTGATTTGTACACTGACAAATTTGCCATTTGGTTCCTTTTTCATCTGTTCGTAGAAGTTCGGAACATCTATATCAGCAGTATCATATATGCGTTTGCCTGAAGGAAAGATAATTTCTACAGGCATCCACTTGATATTGAGTTCTCGTATTTCTTCTTCTAAAATATCTGCTCCTGAATCTGCCATAAATGCAACTTTTGCCATATCAATCACTCCCCTTTATAGCTTGAAAGAAACAAGGTGCAACATAATATTTTATCACCAACCGGTGGAACCACCGCCACCGCCTCCACCTCCGCCAAACGATGAGCCTGTAGATGAACCGCCTGAAGAAGTGCCGCTTGAGTGGGCTTTGTGATAAGTGCTTTCATATGTAGATATAAATGAGCGAGAGGCAGAACCCCAACTGGAGCGATACATGTAGTCGGAAACAAGCCAATATGTATACATGTGTCTGAGATCGTCTCTCTGTTTGACAATACCAGATATCTTTAAGGCTTTGATAAGTAACTTCTCTATGCCTCTCAGTGCTGCAAACATGTAATACTTATCCCAATTCAGTGTTTCATATGCAGATATTTCCTTTTTGGCTATGCGGGTAAACTCCTTTACCCACTTTTCCACCTTATACCATCCAAGGAATTCTTGCCACCAGTTGCCGTTGAGCCATTTCTTGGGTAAATTTCCCTTCATGAATAGCCCAATGATAAACATCAGTATGGGTAATATCAAGGGTATGATGAGCCATATTGTTGTGCTGGGAATGATGTTGATAAGGTTGAAGAATATCTTTATAAATAAGAAATATAAACCTGCTGCCATCATAAAGCCCAATCCTGTCATAAGGAATATCTTAGATATCTTATCCCATGTTTTTATTGATGATGGGGCATTTACTGGAACAGAGCCTCCAAGTGGATTAGGAATATCTCTCGTTTCCTTCATCTTGTTCATAATGCCAAGGCATATATCTACAAGTACAGGTATAGAGGCGCTTACACCGTTGCCGAGGTGTATGGTTTTCATGTCTCTCTTTAAATATGCTTCAAATTCTTGAGGTAGTAGTATTTTTTCAGGGTCTCTTTCGTTCATAACTGTTGCCAAGTCTTCATGCTTTTTACCAAATAGCCTACTGAATAGCCCACCTTTATTTTCTACATCCATACGTGCTGCCTCTTTAACCTTTTCAAGCACAAATGCCTCATGCTCCTCAAGAGGCTTATTTGAATCTTGGAGTTTAAATCCCAGCAGTTTGTCACCGTCGGTAATAGGCACAATATATTCCTTCTGCATAAGGCTGAAAAAGATAGCCCTAAATGCATTACCACCTTTGTTGATATAAGTCTTGATCTCTTCGGGTTTGGTGCTACTACTTATGCTTGTAGGTATGTTATACGGGTTTTCTCCTTGCAACGCCAACTGCAGGTCACTCATGGTGAAGAAGAATGAGCGATATACATCATCAGATGGCATGTCCATGCCCGGAGGTAGGTGTTTTAGCTGATTGAGATAGTATTTCTTATATGCCGATATCTTACGACCACCGGCTATACCATAAAGTAGGAATGCTACCACTGTGGCAACGATAGAGTACCACATGGCCTTTGTCATCTCACCGGGGTCTTGAGAATGGGCCTCTTGCCATTTTTTGACATCATCATATGTTTGGTCTACTTTCAAAACTGAGATAGCCTTTTCTGACAGGATGCTTGGTGGATACACGGCGTCAAGCTCCTGAACAGTGGTGACAGGTAGATTTGATACCTCAAACAGCACGAAATCACAGCCTTTGTAATATTTGCCTATGCTACCGGCACTGCCACTCACAATAAACCTATGTACCATAAAGCAAGGACATTGATTGTCTTCTTTATCATATACAACACCATCTTTGCACACAGGTGTTTCTGGCAGTATAAAAGCCGTATAATATTGGTCTACATTGACATCGCTTTTTCCCAGTGTGGGGAGGGCATAATATGTTCGGGCAAAGTCTTGTCCCACCACGGTGATGTATGGGCTAACCTTGTAGTGTATGAGTATAAGTAGTGTGTTTTCGTCGGGCACCGATACCTCAAAGTTGGGCTCATTGCCATATACATCAATCTTTTTTAGGTGTGGCTGAATATTTTGCCACTTTTCTCTAATGTCTGTGGGGTCTGTAAGGGTGTCAAGGGGGGTATCTAAAAGATATGCTTCAAAGAGTGGATAGTTTAGTGTGCGGTTGTATAGTGGGAAATCTGTGTTTAGGTGATATGGTAATGTGGTGCTGGGAGGTCCATTGTCAAAGAAGTATTCTCTATAGTCGTATACATCTATGGTACCGTCCTTGTTGAGGTATACAATCTGCCAGGCAGTAGGTAGATCGTATGATGCTGCATATGATACCGGCATGAAAACAATGGATAAGAACAGAATACTCGTAATCAGGAAACCAAAAAGCTTCTTCATGTTGCTCCCCCCTTCATGCAATTCAATCAATTTATACAGCAGGATATTATTTGTTTAGTAAATATTCTATAAGATCCAAGATAATGACTTTTTCTTCTGGATTTTTTATTACGCCTTGCATGGCTGCTAATTTAAACATAACACGAGCTTTGGGCTTATTCCCTACAATGTTCCCCAGATGTTCAACAATGTCTTTGAAAAATGATTTGGTGAATGATGGATCCTTCATAGCGAGATAGGAGATAATTCCCTTATTTTTTTCGGAATGTTCTATTGTGGCCTGAAGGATATCTTTCACATCATTCATGGCAAGCACACGATGTTTAAACTCTAAGGAAGCATATCGTGCAGCTTCAAGTAGTAGGTCTTCTTTATTTCTGAAGATCTTGTATATACCACCGGCGGAAATACCAACACGGCCAGCCAGTTTTCGCATAGATATACTCTCTGGCCCACCCTCTGCCAACATCTTAGCCGTTTCTTTGAGTAGTGGTTCTCTGTAATCTTTCAGCGATTTTCTCTTCATTCTTTCTCACCTACATTCATTGTAGCAGTATCACAGCCGATATCCATAATTTGAGCGTGAAGGGGATAAACGATAATATTAATCTCTCGGACATTGGGTTGTCTTTCTTTAACAAATGAGCGGATTTTTTCCTTAATGGTATATATTTCGTCAAGTGTAAGATGACCATCCATTTTTAAATCTATGTCTACGATATACCATTTTCCCATTTTTCTAATTCTTATACGAGATATCTCTTTAACTTGTTTGCACCGTGATACGGCATCTCTTATGTGCTCATATATCTCCATTTCTTCAGGTGGGATACCCTCCATAAGTTCATATACACTCTCTCTGAATATTTCAAAGGCCGTCTTGATGATAAAAAGAGATAATAGTATTCCCAGTATAGGGTCAAGTATGGCAAGGCCTATTTTATTTAACCATATACCAACAAATACAAGGATAGACATGAGTATATCATTTCGCATATTCATGGCCTCAGAAAGCATGGCCTTAGAGTGTTCCTTTTTACCTACATAGTATTCAAGTAGAAATAGGAAGGTCTTGATAACTACAGACAGGGCCATAACGATGAGGGGTAGCATACTGTCTATGGTGTGATATTCATGTAGCACAAGCCGTTTGGTGCTTTCTACAAGTAGGGAAACACCCGCATAGAAGACGATAAACGATATAATCTTTGCCCCGATAGTTTCAGCCCTTTCATGTCCATATGGGTGTTCTTTGTCTGGTGGTTTAGATGCTATGTGTATGCTGATAAGCATGGTTAGAGATGTAAGAATATCTGTTGATGAGTCTATACCATCGGCAAGCACAGCCATAGAGCCAAAGATAATACCAACGGCTACTTTTAGTGTAGCTATCAAGCCGTTTAATATCGTAGCTATTAGTGCTACTGTGCGTTTGTTCAATTTCCCCTTCCCTCCACTGTCTTTGTATTTCAAGGATAACACAACCTCTATTAACAATTACAGTATAAATATGCTATATACTTGGGTATGTATGCTATAATTTTGCAAATTATTTAACTTCCGAAAGGGGGCCGACATATGAGCAGAAAGGTTCAGTGGGCCTCGCGATGGGGGCTTATTGCAGCTGCACTGGGTCAGGCTATTGGTGCGGGAAACATCTGGCGTTTCCCGCGTAAGGCTGCCCAGTGGGGTGGTGGCACTTTTATTCTTATTTATCTATTGTTCAATCTGCTTTGGGCTGTACCCCTGCTGATGTCTGAGATGGTTCTCGGTAAGAAGACGGAGAAGGGCACAGTACAGGCTTTTTCCGACTTTCTAGATGAGAAGTTTTCATGGATGGGCGCTTGGCTGGCATGGGTGACATTGGCCATAGGTTTTGAGTATGCCGTTGTGACATCGTGGATCTTGAAATACCTTGTATTGTCACTTCAAGGCACATTTACCAAGGCCGGTGTAGACACACAGGCCATTTGGGACAATTTTATGGCATCACCGGCTGAGAAGCTCGGTTATTTCTTTGTTGTTATCATTCTTGCGTTCATTGTTCTCTACGGTGGTGTCAAAGTCTTTGAAATGGTTGCCAAGATATTGGTTCCATCGCTAATTGTCTTGCTTGGTATTGTTGCCGTGGTGGCCCTTACACTGCCCGGTGTTACCAAGGGGCTTGAATATATGTTTGTGCCCAAGTGGGAATATTTCACCAACTCCCGAACATGGCTTGAGGCCCTTACACAGGTGGCATGGTCTACTGGTGCCGGTTGGGGTTTCCTGTTGACATTTGCCGCATATGCCAAGAAGAAAGAAGATATTGCACTCAATGCCTTCACCACTGTGTGGGGTAACATGTCTGCTTCTTTCCTTGCCGCAACGGCTATTGCCGTCACAGTGTTTACATTCCTGCCTGTTGATAAAGCCAATGAGGCACTGGGTTCTGGAAACTCTGGTCTGGCATTTATCTATCTGACAAAGCTTATGGCCAATATGCCTATGAGCTATCTCGTATCTGTATTTTTCTTCCTTGCATTTTTCTTTGCCGCATTCACATCACTCATACCTATGTATGAGATAGCCCTGACAAACTTCGTTGATGCCGGCTATTCTCGCAACAAGATAGCACTTATCCTCTTTGTATTTGCTATCTTTGCAGGTATACCTTCTGCCCTGAATATAGGTTTCCAGGATTCCCAAGACTTTGTCTGGGGATTGGGTCTATGGATTAGTGGTATGTTTATCACCTATGCCATTCTCCAGTTTGGTGTAGAGAATGCGAGAGAGTATATCAATGAGGTTAGTGATATCAAGATAGGTAAATGGTATGACTTCTCTATTAAATATGCCATTCCTATCATGTTTGTGGTCTTGTTTGGTTGGTGGAT
>JAMORD010000122.1 GCA_027063755.1 bacterium
AGGTTGGAGATATTGTTAAACTCAAAGAAGGTGGCGGGGGCAAGGTGATGACCCGCAACATATTTACCAATATGGTTTATATACACACAGAGGATGGGGGCCAAGCGTGGATAGACCTTGAAGATGTATCAGAGGTATGGCGTAAAGGACAGCTTGTGTTTTCTTATGAAGAGGCTATCAAAGGGAGATCTATATCAGAGGATACCACAACTAAAGAAGTTAGTGAAAATATACATAACAGTCAAACGACGGAAGGGAAGGTAACTCAAGAAGGGCGTTTAGAAGATGGCGAAAACGAAAATGGTGCGGAAGGCGGGATTTGAACCCGCACGGGCTTTTAGGCCCACTGGATCCTGAGTCCAGCGCGTCTTCCAGTTCCGCCACTTCCGCACCATTGCATTGATATAATACTAAAGAAGCAAATAAATGTCAAGGGGTGAAGGGTATGGGCTTTTTTGACTTTATTAAAAGTTGGCTGCAGACAGATTATTACGATGAAGAGGAAGAGCAGGAAGTAGAAGAGGAAGAGTATGAAGAAGAATACGAGGGCCATGAAACGGGCTCCTACACTGAGACCTATACAACAGATTACTCTTCTCTTAGCGATAAGACAGTATTTATCTACAGGGCCCAGGTATTTGAAGATGTGCGCTATATTAAGCCTGTTATGAAGAGAGATGTTCCCGTTGTAGTTGATTTATCTGAAGTGATGGAAAAAGACGATAGGAGGCGATTCCTTGACTTTGCGTGGGGTATGGCCAAAGCAGGTGGTGGTCGTATTAAGGTACTTGATACCAAAGACCTTATGTATGCCATAGTACTACCATCAGAACATTGGGGACTTGTTGATGAGGTGTCTCCTTCATTTTCTGAACCAGAAGATGTAGAAGAAGGAGCTGAGGAATAAGGTGCGGATTGTTGCAAGAAATAAAAAGGCCAGACACAACTATGAGATACTGGAAGAATATGAAGCAGGTATTGTGCTGAAAGGTAGTGAAGTAAAATCGGTTAGGGCTGGTAAGGTATCTATTGTTGAGTCCTTTGCCCGTGTAGAAGGAGGGGAGCTGTGGCTGGAAAATATGTATATAGCCCCTTATGACAACGCTGCAGGTGTGTTTGGTCATGAGCCCAGAAGGAAGAGAAAACTTCTTATGCATAAGAAGGAGATAAAGAGGCTTGCCGGTAAACTGACTCAGAAAGGCCTTACCCTAATACCCCTTGAGGTATATATAAACGATAGAGGGTTTGTCAAGGTGAAACTTGGACTTGCCCGTGGTAAGAAGAAATACGATAAAAGAGAAGCTATTAAAGAAAGAGATATTCGCAGGAAAATAGCTGCGGAGCTAAAAAATTACAGGTAGCGAATATATGTTATAATTGTAATCGCTTTCTGGTATAAAAAACTGAAAGATGGGGGCGACTGGTTTCGACGGGGAGTCGGGCCGGTACGCTGCAGGCCGGGTTGGTCGCCACCCCGTTAAAAAGGTGACACACAAAATAAATGCCGATTACGATTACGCACTTGCTGCCTAATTAATTGAGGCAGCCGCCCCCCGGTGCTCGCCACCGGCATCGGGTACGGCGTCAAACAGGTGGCAAGGTCTTTATGGTCGCCCCGCCATAAAGACCTACATATTGGGGCTTGGTCCTACCATGGGTGCCTGTGCCCTAAGGTAGGGCGACAACCAAACACAGGCTAAGCCTGTAGATGCGTACCGGGGAGGCTTCTCGGACGCGGGTTCGAGTCCCGCCGCCTCCACCAACTTTTTAGGCTATGGAAAGAATATACATACTGGATTCAGGTATAGGTGGATTGGCTCTACTAAGAGATTTGTGTTTTTTGGAGGCAAATGCCTCTATTTTTTTTGTTGCCGATGCAAAATATTTTCCATACGGTGAGAAGTCACAAGAAACTCTTTCTAATATATTTGATTTTCATGTGGCTGCTGCAAAACTCCTTGGCTTTGAAAAAGTTGTTGTTGCTTGTAATACCATGTCTACAGTAGTTATGGAGGAAAAATATAAAATACCCGTATGGCATCTATTCCAAGGATGGGGAGAGCATTTATCTATGTATAATCGTCCCCTTGTGTTGGCCACTAGTCGTACAATAGATAGTGGTATATATCAGAGACTTACCCATGGTATGGGGATATATAGTAAGGCTACACACCTTATCAGTGCCATTCAGCATGGCGATGTGGGCACAATTAACAGTTGTCTACACGATATACGCAATGTGGCTATACGGGAAGGGGTTGATGCCATAGTGCTTGGGTGTACACACCTGTCATTTATAAGGGAGATGTTTTATCAGACAATGCCACCTAATGTGGAGATAGAAGACCCCTTATGGCATATGGCCCGAAGGATATTTGCCACTACAGGAGCAGGGCAAGTTATACTGGAAGGCGTGGGTAGCACCGACCCTGTGTATAATCCGATAGATGCTGTGAGGTCTATCCCCGGAAGTGAGGTGATTAGAGGGTGCAAGCGTTCCAAAACGGGCCTTATTCAGGGTATATGGCTATTTTAGCTGTAGCAATAGTTATTTCTCTTATATATGCATATCTCACTAAGGGTAAGCAGGCTGTGTTTTCCACTATAGCTGGCACCATGCTGGCTGTTGGTTTGGGATTGTTTACATCTCATATAGCATATATTGTGTTAAATATGCCTATGCATATAGCCAAAAAATATCTCTTTTATCCTATTGGGTTTGTTCCACAGGGATATTTATTGGGGCATCTTGTATTTGGCATGGTGTTTGCCTTTTTACTATCTCTAATAGAACCTTCTGATGGTGAAATAGTTGCTCTTACTATTATGCTTCAAGTGGCAGCCATATTTCCACCTCCATACAGTTATGTTGTTGGACTTCTCTTGCTTGTGATGTTTTGGTCCAAATCTATGTGGTATCGCATAGGAGGTTGTGTTGTCTTTTCTGTAGCACTTGTGCTGTATAATGTTAAATGGGCTCCACTAATGGGGCTACCATATAAGATTGCCTTAGGAGGTAGTATATTGGCCTGTTTACTTGCACTGCTTGTAGTGTATAGAGGTGAGACGAATGAATTTTAATGTGTGGTATGCCATATCGGCTATTGCTGTTATGTTGCTTATTTTGACTTTTTTCAATGTCTATATGTTTCTCAAATGGAGACAGTGGGGTAAACCTGGTCATGTTATAGAGGTGTTAGAAAACCTCACAGAAGATGTAGAGGCTCTACGAGAGGATGTTGATGAATTGAAAGAGCAGATAGCCCTTATCCCAGGTAGATGGCGTGTTGCCCGCTATGATGCTATCCCGGAAGAGAAAGGCAAGAAAAGTTCCACTCTTGCTGTTATCAATGAGCATGGTGATGGCTGGGTTATTACTTCGCTTACCATGACAGGTGCTTCTCGTGTCTACATCAAGAATGTAAGGGGGTGGAGATGTGAGGAACCGTTCTCATTTAGTCCCGAAGAAGAACTTGCTATTGAAAGCATCAAGAAGGAGATATAGGCCCAGTAGAAGGGCTGTAGATATTCATTATTCTTTTATGGTTTCAAGTAATAGACATGGAGGTATGATCAATGTCTCTATCGGTAGATGGCAAGTAAAATTGCTTGCTGTTGTGCTTATGGTATTCTTTGCCACATTTGCCTTAATGTCTGCTCAGTTATGGGCCTACACACAGATGAAGATTGTGGCGGTAAGAGATGCTAAACTTGTATATGCCTTTCAGGCGTATGATGAGGCCCGTAGTAAAGAAATTTCCTCTTTGGTGACCAAGACCAATGAACTGCAGTATAAACTTGACAAATTACTTGCCGGTATCAATGAAATTAATAGTGTACTTGTTTCTACTGGCAAAGAGCTTAAAGGGGTTAAAGGCGCATCAGAGCTTGGTGTGGCGGCGGCTTCAGACTTATCGTTCGCTTTCACGGCAACTGCATCAGATTCTACAGCATCTACAAGCACCTTGTCACCGGCATTTGCCTTGTCTTCATCTGTTGAACCATACTCTGAATATGGTGTAACCAATCAGATGGATGAGTTGAAAGATGCAGACCTTGTGCTTGAGCATATCTCCAACACATTGGTTCGCCTTGGTGCTGTAAGCAGCGAGATATCCAGCGACGCCAGTAAATATGTTTCCCTTATGGATCATGTACCCACTTTGTGGCCTGCCCATGGTAGATTTACTGCAGGCTTCGGATGGCGTAGAGATCCTGTTGTTCCCGGTCGTTGGGAGTTTCATAAGGGTATAGATATTGCTAACTCTTGGGGCACTCCTGTATATGCTGCTGCATCTGGTAAGGTTGTGTGGACAGGTTGGAATGGTGGATATGGAAAGTCTATTATTATAGACCATGGCAACGGTATAAAAACTATATATGCTCACCTGGAGAAGATAGAGGTCAAGATAGGTCAGGAAGTCAAGAAAGGACAAGAGATTGCCAAGATGGGGTCTACTGGTAGGAGTACAGGTCCCCATCTGCACTTTGAGGTTCATGTTAATGGTGTGGCTGTAGATCCTCTGAGATATCTCAGCAGAAAGTAGGAGGGATGATGATGTTTGGCAGAAAGAGAAGGGTTAGCACCGATATTGGACTCTATGTAGGAGCTCATACTACGGTAGAGGGGAAAGTGTTTTCTACAAAGGGTGCTATTAATATAGCTGGTTCATTTAATGGTGATATTGTATCTCAAGATTTGGTTATTGTTTCAGAAGAGGGTAAAGTACAGGGTACTATAAAGGCCAAAGACCTTCATGTATTTGGTAAGGTCAATGGTATCGTAGATGTGGAGAATGAACTTGTGATAGGCATGAGTGGTCTTGTTGAAGGAGAGACCTCTTATGGTAGTCTTCATGTGGAAGAAGGTGGTCAGATAAGAGGTAAGATGTCTCCTCGCGGAAAAGTTTCAGATAGTGGTGATAAGCCTAAATCATCTAAAAAAGATACTCCTAAAAATAATAAAAAATAAAGGGAGCCGTAAGGCTCCCTTCTCTTTTATGCTTCTGCGTTACTTTTACATTCTTTCCATGGCAAAGTCTATGATTTCATTGGCAAGCTTAGATGCATCTGCCATTAGTTTGTTGGCGTTTTCCATATAGTGGGCGTATGCCTCTTTGCCAGCTACATTGATTTTTACATTGGCATATGCTATCTTGGCGGCAGATTTTAGAGCAGATGCTCCACCTACAACATCAGATAAAACATACTTGGATATCTTGTCTTTAATCATGTCAAATGCCTGGAGCACCTCAAGACTTCTTTCCAGTGTCTGCATAGGGGCCTCAATGGATTTAATACGTGCAGCCTTTAGTGCCTCTTTGCGGGCTGCTTTTTCCTCTTCTGTGCCTTTGGGCATAGCCTTTGCCTTCATGTACTCGTCAAATGCCTCTGCATCTTTATCTGCAAGTGTAAGAAATTCTTCATAAGCTCCCTGCATGCTTTCACCAATGCTCTTTAGTAGGTCGTCGTCTACCTTCTTGGCTGTAATGTCTATGGTCATTTTGAAAAGTCCTGCACCCATTGCCCCCATAATAGCTGCTGCTGTACCGCCACCGGGAGTTGGAGCATCAGATGCCAGTTTCTCTATAAACTCCTGGACAGTCATCTCTTTAAACATGTGTGCCACCTCCTATAAAATGTGTATAGCCTTTTTCAGCGCTACTTCACATGCTTCTTTGATAGATTCCGAAATGGTAGGATGCGGGAATATTGTATGTGCTATGTCTTCAAGGGTTAGCCCTTTTTCTATGGCCACTGCACCTACCATAATCATCTCGCTAACATTTTCACCTACCATATGCATACCTATTATACGGTGAGTGTCCTTATTGGCAAGTACTTTAATAAAGCCTTCTCTTTCGGCCATTGTCCGTGCCCTGCCATTGGCAGATAGCGGTGCTATACCTTTTATGTATGTGCCTTCTTCCAGCTCTTTTTCACGCTTTCCAACACTGGCTACCTCCGGT
>JAMORD010000123.1 GCA_027063755.1 bacterium
GTGGAGTATATTACTTAATTTCCTTGTAGCAGAACCACCAGTCGTAGCAGTCAATCTCGCCTTTCTCTTTGGCCTCAAGGCGGGATTTCTTCTCTTCTTCTGTGGCTGCTGGTGAGACAATGCCCTTGTCACCAATAAGCTCATTGTTAGGCCACTTGTGTGGGAGGGCAACACCCTTAGTATCAGATGTCTGAAGTGCCTTAACGAGTCTGAGAATCTCGTCCCAGTCACGGCCAACCTCTGCGGGGTAGTAAACGATAGCTCTGATGATACCGTTGGGGTCTACGACAAAGACTGCACGGGCTGTGATGGTGGCACCCTCGGGAATCATGCCAAGTGCCTCGGCAACATTGCCTCTGTCATCTGCAATAACGGGGAACTCAATCTTCTCACCGAGATTTTCTTCAATCCACTCAATCCACTTGAGGTGGGAGAATACCTGATCTACACTGAGACCGATAACCTCTACACCGAGCTTCTTGAACTCCTCAAGTCTCTTCTGCATGGCGTAGAACTCTGTTGTACAAACAGGTGTAAAGTCTGCTGGGTGGCTGAAGAGTATAAACCATTTACCCTTGAATGCCTCAGGCAATTTCATCATTCCGTGTGTTGTTTTTACCTCTACTTCTGGAAACTTCTGTCCGATTACGATCATAATCGGTCACCTCCTATTTTTATTTTTGTGTTTTTGGTCTTTGTGATTAAAACTCAATTTTCAGTGTGTTTTCCCAAACACCGTGTAGGTTGCAGTAAGATAGTGCAACAAGTGTGCCGGGTTTGTCAAACTTAGCGGTAAACACAGCTCTGGGCTCCACTGTAATGCCCTGTGCTCCATGCTCTGTGAACGCCACTCTACCAATGAGGATAGCCCTGTTTGTTTCATCTACAAAGTAGAGCTCTATCCAAGATATGTGATGCTCTGGAGTATTGGGGTGAGCAATCTCTTCACCAACTTTTACCTCAATGTCTACAGGCTCACCTTTCTTCAGTTCTCCCAAAAGCTTAATTGTTGGTACATGCTTTTCACCTTTGAAGTCTCCGGTCTTAATAGTGTTTCCAAACATCCCTTATCCCCTCCTTCTTTCTGTTTTAGGTGGTCTTCTCAACTTTTAGAAACTTTCTAATGTTAGTGTAGCATAACTTTTGTGCGATGTCAAGTCTTTCCATGCATAAATTTGTATAAATTGCTTGTCGGTGATACCCCCTACATTTATATTTTACTATAGTTGGTATTAGTTTATTCACAAAAATTGATGCGTGTGGGGTATTATTTGTGTTATATGTAAATATGTGTTGAGAAATACATAATAAAAAAATATACATTCATAAGTAGGATAGTAAGTCATACAAGCAACTGACTGGTCGGTTTGTGCTATAATACATTAGGTGATGTACATGAGGCATATCAAGAAAATCCTTTCTGAGATAAATAAAAGGGAAACGGCCAAGGATAAGATCATTAGAGTTGCAATGATGTTATTTGCGAAAAAAGGATATGGTGATACATCTGTTAATACTATAGTAAGAGAGGCTGGAGTTAGCAAGGGGGCGTTCTTTCATTATTGGAAAAGCAAAGAAGATTTGCTTCGTGAGATGCTGGATGCCTATATGGATGAGATAAAGCAGGCATATTATTCTCTTACTGGAATGGATTTGCCTCCTAAGGAAAAAATCAGACGAGTTTTATATTATATATCTCAGAAACAGAGAGAGCATGAGGAATTGACTTATATGTTGGTTGTTTTTATGCGTGTAATATTTACACCGGGTACCCCTTTACGAGAAAAATATGTCTCGGAATTGGGAAGTATTATATCTGAATTTATTGAGAGAGATTTGGGTATAAAAGGAGTACCTAAAGGTAGCGGTTTTGTGTTAATTAGCATAATTGGGGCTTACTCGCTTTTTGAGTTAACTCCTGATCTTATTAAGCTTCCGCATCCTGATGATATTGCCGATGTTATTTGGGATGGTATAAAGAGTGTTGTAAGGGATAAAACTTAGAGAAAAAAGAAAGATTTTCTTCTCTGAAACATTTTCGTAATCGGAAAATATATAGATATTACTTTCCCAATTACTATTAGTTTGTGGTTGTGATATGTTTTTTTACAGTGCTCCTATGCCGAAGAATTTATTCATTAGAGCTCCAAATCCATAGGATATAAGTGCAGCTCCCAGTCCTGTTGTTACCATCTCTATGGCCTTCTTCTTGGTATCTATGCCCGAGAACATGGCGACAATGGTGCCGACACTGGCCAGTGCTATGCTAGCTAATATCACAGAGAAAATGAGTGCGGTAAACGACGATGGTGCAAGGAAGAATGGAATGACGGAGAATGATACGCCAAATAGATAGGCAAGACCTGTGTAAAGGGCTGCTCTTATCTCATTCTGGTCTTCTGCCTCGGGAATCAAGGTTTTTAATAATCCTTCTTTTTCCAGTTTTTCAACTATTTCTTTAGCTACATTTTCGGGAACACCATTTTCTACGAGCTTCTCTATTTCTTTATCGGCTGCTATATCTGGTGCGACATCCAGAAGTATCTCCATGTTTTTTCTTATGCTCTCATTGACCTGTCTTTGAGACCTTACAGAGATAAATGTACCTACTGCCATAGATAATGAGCCTGCTACTCCAACGATGAGACCGCTAAATCCCACAAGGAATGGTTTATCAGGATAAACGGCAGATAGACCAAAGACGGTACCAAGTATTTCTACCAGTCCATCGTTCATGCCAAGCACAAAGTCCCTGACATTCTCTGTGTGGAAGCGCTTTTTCTCCTCGGCAAATATCTTTTCGTGCTCAAGCTCCTCAAATATAATCTGCTTGATAGCAATAATTTCCTCTTTTGCGAGGTTTTGGTTTTCTTTGAGATACTCATAATATTTGTTGACTGCTTGAGATTCTCCGAGCTCCAGTATAGAAACGGTGGCTCCGGCTCCCAGTATTTTACGGAGCAGTTTGGCATAGAGAAGCTTCCGCTTTGATACTTGTGGGGATTTCACTGATATATTCCTTTTTTCTAAGAATTTTCTCCAGAATAGTGCATGGTCTGCCTCTACTTTAGATAGTCTGAGAAACTCCTCTTTTAGCTTCTCGTCTGTTTCTATATCTGCAAGATACTTATATACCACTGAGTCTGTGCTCTCATCTATATAAAAGCCATATGCTGTTTTCAGGTATTCCTCCATGTGTATTATTTCCCTCCTCTCCTATATATAATGATAATACCAACGATAAGGAGGAAATTTGTATGGAGATTAAATGGTCGGACAGTCTTAGTGTGGGGCACCCAACAATAGATAGCCAGCACAAAGAGCTTGTTAGGCGTATTGCCAAACTTATTGATCTTATCAATTCTGAAAGTATTACCAATGAGCAGATGGTTGATGTGCTAGGATTTATTGCAGACTACACCGATGAGCACTTCAGCACAGAGGAAAAGATGATGATTCAGACAGATTACCCAGAATATGAAGCCCACAGGCAGCAGCATCTATGGTTTATGAATGAGGTTAACGAGCTTATTAAGGAGTATATGATAAACGGTGTTAGTGAGAAGCTACTTACGGATATTCAGAGGGTGCTTATTGACTGGCTTGTGGGACACATCACCGGCACAGATAAAAAGTTGGGTGCCTATCTTGTACAGAAGGGCGTTGTTGCCCCAGAGGAGTAATTTTCCCTAAAGAAAAAGGGGAGGTATAATCCTCCCCTTTATATTGTTTTCTTTCCTGTCTAAGTTATTACTTTACGCTAACATTGACAGCCTGAGGTCCCTTGGGAGTGTCTTTAATCTCAAACTCCACGAGGTCGCCCTCTTCCAGTGTCTTGAAACCGTCACCATTGATGCCAGAGTAATGTACGAAGACATCCTCTCCACCGTCATTTCTGGTGATGAAACCGTAACCTTTCTTCTCGTTAAACCACTTAACTCTTCCTTCTAACATAATCATGTTCCTCCTAAAGCTTAATTTCTTCTCTCAGGGAAAATTTCTTTTCTCTCTGAGGAGATAACTAACTATAACATGCCCCATTACAAAAGTCAACCCCTGTTTTTTATTTCCTCAAGTAGTGCTTCTATGACATCGCCTGCTTTCTCGTGTATGACAAGGTCTGCCATGTCGTCATAGCCAGTTGGCTCAAGGTTGATAATGACAAGTTTGCCACCGGCCTCTTTGACGGTTATGGGTATCATGGCTGCTGGGTATACAGTGAGCGATGAGCCTATAGATAAGACAAGATCGGCTGATTCTGCCTCTCTTACTGCACCTATCCACTGGTCCTGTGGTAGGCCCTCACCAAAGAGCACAACATTGGGCCTGACAATGCCTCCACAGACATCGCAGGTAGGTATGTCTTCTTCAAGGAGTTTTTTTGCTGAGTATTTTTTACCACACCTATCACAGTATGCTTCTCTAATGTTGCCATGTATTTCATATACTTTCTTGCTACCGGCTTTCTTATGGAGTCCATCTATGTTTTGAGTGATGACAGCCTTTAGCAGTCCCATATTCTCCAGCTGGGCCAGTCCATAGTGCACCCTATTAGGTTTTATGTTTTCCATAGCTGCCAGTCTCATACGGTAAAACTCAAAAAAATCATGGGTGTTATTCTCAAGGGCCCAACGTGAGGCTATTTCCTCTGCTCTATACTGTTTCCATAAACCATTCGGACCTCTGAAATCTGGTATACCACTTTCTGTGCTTGCACCGGCCCCTGTAAATGCTATAGCATACTGGCTTTCAAGTATCATATCGGCCAGTAGTTTTATGGCATCCATGCTACCACCTCCCTTTACATTCTACAAAAGGTGTATTCCGTTTATAATAAACTTAAGGGGTATCCTCCTATGGGGTACCAGATGGGAGGCGATACTATGCTGGTTGCCAAGGCATCGTTTGAGTTTTTACCTGTAAAGATTGGTGGACTGGGAGAGGCTGTGACCTCTATAGCGACATATCTTCAGCGTAGTGGTGATGATGTGTGGATGTTTATGCCATCTCATGGCATTCAGCATATGCCAGAGGCCTATCCTCTGAGATTTCGCAAGTTTCTTACATATGAGGTTAGGGTGGGTTCTTCTTGGCAGACTATAGATGTGTGGGAAGGTTGGCGTGATGGTGTTAGAGTATTTGCCCTGTCAGACCCTGTTATGGATGGGCCAGATGTGTATGGGCCGACAGATGATGATGTGGTTGAGAAGATATTCCATTTTGCCGCGGCGGTGCCTGGTCTTATGAACTACCTTATAGCACATGAGGGTAGAAAACCCAAAGTATTTCACATCCATGACTGGCATACGACACTGGCCGGAGCCCTTATAAAGAAGTATTTTCGTATTCCCGTGGTTCTTACCATAAATCGTATCTGCTATGGCTCTACAACGATACATAAGATGTATGAGATGGGCTATGGCGAGTTTGTAGATGGTCGTTGGCTCTATGGTGAGGGATTTGACCTTGAAAAGTTTGGAGCTTACAATAGCGACTTTCTCACGACGGTGTCTTACTCCTATCTGAATGAAGAGTGGGACAGATACTTTCACCTATTTGATGGCAAGGTTACATATGTGTGGAATGGTGCCGATACAGAATACTGGAATCTTGACAACATAAAGTGGAGTACCAAGCCCAGGGAAGAGAGAAGACGCATCATTCTTGAAGATATAGGCATGAAAGATGGCATTATGTACCTCTTTGTGGGGAGGTTTGACAGGGCCCAAAAAGGGCTTGATATACTGGCTGATGCTATACGCATGGTGCTTGACGGTAGCAAAGATAGTCCCAATAAAGCAGAGATGAGGTTTGTTATTGGTGGTGATGGGGATCCTGGACTAAAAGATCTTGTGTATCATCTTGCTTCGCAGTATCCAGATAATGTTTACT
>JAMORD010000124.1 GCA_027063755.1 bacterium
CATTGGTATGGTAAGATTTACTCTGACAAAGTGCGGCTTGCTTTCCACAATGTTCCCGTTCCACCAGCGGGGTTAACAGAATGTATCCCTAAGGGAGAGTTTTTTCCCATATATGCCTCTTATAGAGATGTGGGGGTAGGAGAGGAAAGGGTATATATGTCTGGAGTTGTATGGTTGCATATTCCCTTGAAGCTATTAAGAGGAGGATATATGTATATTTCTATTCCCACACGGGTTGAACTGGAATATAAGGTGGTGCATGTTCCGTGATGGCCTTTCCCCTGTTTGGTAAACTGTGTCTGCTAATATTGGGTATGATAGTTGCCCTTATATTTAAAAGGAGAAATACAAAGTTTGTTATCTATCTCTCTGTAATTTTATGGGGGCTAGATATTATTTTGACTGAGGTACTTCTACACTATCATAATCCTATGCACTTTCAGATTTTACTTCACCCTATTGTTTCTCAGATTTTGACACTAATATTTTATGGTAGCAGTTTGCTCCTTATGCTCTATGTGCCTTTCTGGGGGAGCTTCTTATTTGCAGGTTTAATATTGCTATCCGGTGTTTCTATGAATAGTCTTGGCATATGGGTTGTATTAGCTATTACTTCATATTATGTCAGGTTATATGACGATAAGGGTAAATGGAAAACCGTTGAAGATGGCGGTTAATTATCTCGCTATCGGTGGCGTAAAGAGTGCTTTGGTTTTGGTGTCTATGTATCTTTTTACAAACTCCTCTACAGCTATGTCTTTAACTTCTTCCCATATGTTCTGACACACGACCTTGGCATGGTTGTATTCATCTTTTGTTATCCAGCCCTTTTTTAGTGCTTCTTCAAGCTCGTCTTTGTCTTCAATGATTTTTCTACCGTCTGTAAACTCTATGATGTCAAGAAACAGGTCTTTGAATAGTATGTAGCCATCGTGCTTTTCTACTTTGCCTATGTCTATATAGAAGTTGTAGCCTCTATAGGGACGAAAACCCTCTGTATACAGTTTGCTAATTCTGACAGACAAGGATGGTATAACAAGAGCCTGTTTGTAGATAATAGGGGTTTTTTTAAAGGCCTTTACGAAGGGGCGTTCGTAGTATACGAAGTCGTGTCCTGTGATAAGTTTCTTTATGGGGGCAGAGATCTTCTTTATGCCTTCTCTGTATACTTCTTCTCTTGCGTATTTATCTGTGTATATTCTAAAGATTTTTTCAACCACCGTCTCACAATCCTTTCGTGGAATACAAAAGGGGGCCTCAAAGGCCCCCTTTATGCAGGTTTATATAATACCCAGACGCTGTAGTGTTTCAAATGTAGGACGACCTTCTTCGTCCCATCCTCTGACCTTATAGTACTCTGGTAGAAGTTCTGGTACCTTGGCAACCCAACCCTTAGATGGTCCTTCGGGCATGGGCTCTTCAAGGAGTCTCTTAGGTAGAGTATCGTCTTCTTTGGTGAATCCTACATCAAGGTTATATAGTCTTTCAAGGTTCCATATTCTTTCACCGGCTTCAAGGGCTGTATCTGCTGTGTACTCAACACCGGTAATAGCACTGACAAGTGCTGCGTAGTCTTCAGCACCCAATGCAAAGGATGTAAACAGACATAAGCCAGCAGAATCAATGAAGCCTGTAAGATCTTGGAATATCTTTACCCACTGGGCTTTGCCTTCAAGGGCAAATCTGTCTATTGCCTCAGGTGTGGCCAACACCTCAGGGGATATGAGGTAAGCTCTAACATGGCAACCACCACGGTTGTTGGTGGCATAGGCCAGTGCGTGGCCCTGAACACCTCTTGGGTCATATGCAGGCAGTTCCTGTTTCTTAACACTCATAGAAAATTCGGGATGACCATACATCTCGCCCAGTCTATAGGAGCCTTCTGCCAGCTTGTCACCAAAGCCCTCTCTCTTGGCCAGTTTCTCAAGCCAGTAGAGGAGTGCCTCTGCATTACCGAATTTTAGTTCGGGTCCTTCACCAATATCTTCTTTAGGAATAATGCCTCTTTCATACATCTCCATGGCTGCTGCTATGGTGCTACCGGCAGAAATAGTGTCAAGACCCATATCATCGCATATATAGTTTGCCTTGATGATGGCCTTAAGGTCGGAAATACCACAGTCGGCACCGAGAGCCCAGATAGATTCATACTCAGGACCTTCGCCTTCTTCACCGTCAATCTTCGTTACACGACCGCAAGCAATAGGACATGCAAAACAACCTTTGTTGGTAACAAGGTATTTCTCGGCCAATGTTTCACCAGATATCTCTTCGGCTGCTTCGTATACACCTGTCTGGAAGTTCTTTACTGGGAATATACCTGCTTTGTTGATGATGTTAACGAGAACAGCAGTACCATAATTGGGCAGTCCCTGGCCAGTAATACCATTTTCTTTGATCTTCTGCATAGATTTGACAAGGGCATCTCTGAACTTTTCTGGGTCTGCTACTTTTACCTCACCATGTCCTCTGACGACAACGGCTTTGAGGTTTTTGGAACCCATTACTGCACCAACACCAGTACGACCAGCGGCACGGTGCTCATCGTTTACAACTGCAGCAAATTTTACGAGGTTTTCACCAGCAGGACCTATGGCGGCAACCTCTATCTTGTCGTCGCCAATCTCCTCTTTCAGGGTGCGCGTTGTTGCAGATACGCCTTTGCCCCACAGGTGAGATGCATCTCTCAGTTCAACTTTGTCATCGTTGATGTAGAGATACACGGGTTTCTCTGCCTTACCCTCAAAGATAATCATGTCCCAACCGGCTTTCTTCAGCTCTGCACCGAAGAAGCCACCAGAGTTGGAAGAGGCAATGGTGCCTGTTAGTGGACCTCTGGTAACGACCATGTAACGGCCACCGGTTGGTGCGTTTGTACCTGTAGCGGGACCAGTTGCGAATATTAGTTTGTTCTCTGGAGATAGTGGGTCAACATTGTGAGGTACTTCTTCAAAGAAGTACTTGGTGGCAAGTCCTCTACCACCAACATAGTCCTTGGCCCACTTCATGTTCAGTGGTTCTGCAGTAATCTCTCCTGTAGTGAGATTGACACGAAGAATTTTTCCGGCCCATCCGCCGTAGTTCATAAATATCACCCTCCCTTTATTCCTCCCCTTTGCAACAGCAGGTACGTCCGTTGCCGGGCGTGCCCTATCGGTCTATGTGGCCCAGAGGGTCACATAGACTCGGAGAGGGTGATTTTCTATTTAATATTATATAGCAACTACATGCAAATAGGGTATATAAATTTGCGATATACGATGAATGGAGTTGGTGTTCACGACATATGTAGGCTAGCGGTGAAGTGTTATAATTTCTTAACTATTGTCAATAAGAGTGGGAGGTGCGGGGAATCATGAATGAGACATCTACCGGTTATAAAAAGTGGCTTGTGTGGGGTGTAATGGTAATAGCCTACATGCTTGTGTTCTTCCATCGCTATTCAATGGGTAGCATGGGCGACTTTATTATGAAAGACTTTGGTACTACTGCGGCTGTGATAGGCATGATTGGTGCTATGTATTCGTGGGCTTATATGCTTATGCAGCTGCCTGCTGGTATGCTTGCCGATTCTATTGGACCAAGATATACGGCTGCCACCGGTATGCTTGTGACTTTCATTGGTTCACTAATCTTTGCCTATGCTCCAAATGTCCATATGGTTATGATAGGTCGTTTTATCATTGGTATAGGTGTTAGCGTTATATTCATATCTACTCTGAGAATACAGGCATCGTGGTTTTCTCCTACAGAGTTCACCCGTATGTCAGGTCTTACGGTATTTATGGGCAAAATTGGTGCCCTTATTGCAGAGACACCATTGGTTGTGATGATAGAAAAGTATGGATGGAGAAATACCAGTGTTATTATTGGTGTGGCATCTCTGCTACTTTCTATTTTGATATTCCTATTTGTTAGAAATACACCACATGGTGATAAGTACGAGCACAGTGATGTTAGTATTTGGGAGGGACTTATATCTGCTCTGAAGAATAAGTATACATGGTTTCCCATGCTTGTGTTCTTTGGTATATATGCCTCATTTATGGCTTTTTCAGCCCAGTGGGGCAACAAGTTCCTTCAAGATGTCTATCACATATCCAAAACTGCCGCAGCCAACTATGTGATGGCATCTATTATTGGACATATGCTTGGTGCCGTTACCCATGGTAGCATGTCCGATATGCTCCGCAGTAGAAAATGGTATATGGCCGCCGTTGTAGGTATATATGCTTCTTTATATCCCATTATGATATGGGGTATGAAGGCTGGTTGGCTGACAGTAGGAATAGCACTGTATGTTATGTTCTTCCTTGTGGGTTTTACATCTGCCGGTCTTATCATTTCCTATACGGCCTCTAAAGAGGTTAATATGCCAAGGTTTTCTGGTATTGCTACATCTATTGTCAATATGGGGGGGTTCCTTGGTTCTGCTATAGCCCGCCCTTGGTTTGGAAAGATTCTTGATGGCTATGTGCTGAAGGTTGTTGATGGAGTAAAGGTGTATAGTATAGATGGATATATAAAGGGGTTCTGGTTCTTGTTCTTCCTTGCCCTTATTGCATTTGTCGGAGCACTCTTGACATACGAAACAGGGGCACAGAATAGATACGAGGAGATTATAGCCCGCAAATAGAAAGGAAGTATCTATATGTTGAAAATAAGTACAGCCGGTATCCCCCTATCGGCTCCAGATAGGAGTGTGATAGGGGGACTTGAGTATTTGGCATCGTTGGGACTTGATGGTATGGAGCTTGAATTTGTCAGAGGGGTGTACCTCAAGCCTGCTATGGCAGAACAGGTGAGGTATACAGCCGAACGTTTGGGACTGACACTGACTGTTCATGCTCCATACTGGATAAACTTTGCCTCACTTGATGAAGAAAAACGTATTCGTAGTAGAAAGTATCTCTTTGATTCAGCATATATTGGCTATCTTGCCGGTGCCACATCGGTTGTGTTCCACCCTGCATGGTATCAAGGGAGGCCTTCTGATGAGGTGCTTAATATTGTGTGGCACGAGCTGGAGATTGTCCTTGAAGATTTAGACAGAGAAGGCATTTATATAGATATAAGGCCCGAGCTTATGGGTAAACTATCACAGTTTGGCTCACTTGATGAGCTCATAAAGTTGTATAAGTTGTCTGATGGTAGACTGAAACCGTGTATTGATTTTGCCCACCTTCAGGCCCGTACCATAGGCAAGGTCAACGGCTATAACGATTGGGATTATATTCTTACGAAACTTGAAAAGGCCATGGGCCCAGAAATTCTAAAAGATATGCATATACACTTTTCCGGCATAGAATTTGGACCCAAGGGAGAAATTAGGCATCTGCCATTTGCCGAGGCCACCATTGATGTTGACGGTTGGCTATCCCTTATGGTAGATAGAGAGATAGCAGGTGTCGTTGTGGTTGAAAGCCCTATCCTTGAAGATGATGCAATGATGCTAAAAAATCGCTATGTTGTCCTTGAAAGGGGGATCAGCACTTGGAGATAAAGGTGATGTTCCGCCTTGGTGGTGAAATTGGTATCAAGGCTCAGGGTACCCGTGAACGTATGATAGAGGTCTTGATGAAAAACATTGTAAAGAGAAGTAAGCGTTGGGGTATACCTATAAAACCTTATCAGAAGATGGGTAAATGGTGGATAGATGCTCCGATGGAACAGATGGACGATATTATACTCATGCTTCGCACAACTCCAGGTGTGGCCCGCGTGTCAAAGGCCCTTGTGGGCGGCGAAGAAGAGTGGAAAGATATGCTTGATTATTTCATTCCCGAAAGCGGGCCCATAGCACCGTATTTCTTCATATATAAAACAGATGATGTTGACAAGGCAAGACAGTATAAAAAGGAGATACTCTCTTATC
>JAMORD010000125.1 GCA_027063755.1 bacterium
TGATCTTGGACATAACTTCCCGGGGACAGAGCACTATCCCCACTACTACCTTGAGCCCAATACGGTTAGGAACCTTCATGGATATGTTTCTGCTTGGATGCTGTGGGAGGCATGGAAGAAGGTAAAGGAGTCAAAGGGTAAACCCAAGATAAAGGACAATGTAGAAGAGTGGGCAATGCTGTCTTATACCTTTCCTTTCTCTTCTGGTGCCGATGGGACAGGGAGCAAAGAGTTTAAGGAGAGAAAGCAAGGAAAGGAGCTTGAAGAGTTTTATAACCGGTTTGAATGGGTTATTAAATCTGCTATGCTCATAGCTATATACCACAGGCAGTTTGCTCCGGTGTTTTCTGGGGATGAGGGGAAACCTCATAAGCAGAGGATTCACCTGTTTAAGAAACTTCTGGGAGAGGATAAGTTCTGTGAGTTTGCAAGAGCTTTGCCGGTATTTGCAAGATGTACAAATGAAGGAAGATGTTCAGTAGGATGTGAAATAAAACTTATACCTTTGGAAGATGTCTTAAAGAAAGATCCTACTGTGTATTCAATGGTTGATGTTTTCGTAGGTGATAGAGGAGAATTTGTGACTGCTTGGAGAAAGTTTAGGCATAGCCTTATCCAAAACATTGACTCCATAAACAACTTTCTCTTTCTTCACACATTCTTCCGTCTAATGGATGCCTTTGATGTCACATGGGAAAGAGCAGGTTCCAGAGACTATATAGGTATTCGCATGTGGATTTCCTCTTTACAGAAGCATGCAGTTTCTCACCTAATGGACCATGTTGCCCTCTCGTCCCTTCCAGAGAACATGGAGTGGCTCTACAAGGTGCTGAGGGATCAGAAGGAGTTTCTTGAAGGCAATTATCCACACTATGTCAAACACGGCTGGATAAAGGGGATATACCCATGGTGGGAGAAGAAAAAGGACGAAAAAGAGGATAAACTTATTCTTCATCTTGACTTTATCTTCCGTGCCCCCATGAAGGCATCGGTAGTGTATAAGGAGAAGTGGCAGTTCTTTAGAGAAGAACTGAAGGAGAGGAGAGAGGACCTTATACGAGAGGACATTCCTGAAGAGGTTTTTACAGAGGCAATAGAAGTAAAGGAAGAGCTTAAAAGAGAGTTTGAGCTTGTTGCCAAGGCGTGGAACGATAGGCTGAAAATCATACCTAAGATGAGAAAAGAGGTGGAATTCAAATTTGCCCAAGAGACTACAGGCGAGAGGGGAAAGTGATATGGATAGGTGGCAGAGGTTACGAGAGATTGTAGATATTTATCTGAAGGATACGGGGCAAGGCGAAGATCTCCTTGCTCCCCTTGCCGCGGAGCAGGTTTCCAATGTAGACAAAGACCTTCCTCTAAAAACTGGATGTAGTCTGGTGCCTATGTACAACCGGGATATAGAGCTTGTTAACACGGTAAGACATCCACAATATGTTGTATGTAAGCTGAAAGAACTCTATAGATTTATAGATGGTTTGAGTGTTGGAGAGAGAGAAAAGATTCTACTTTTCTGGTGGTATTCTGCGTATGTCTATCATGATGCCACTCCTATGTCTACTCCCGGTTGGAATGAAATACTACATCATACTATACTTGATGTCATAGATACATTGGGAGCCTTCCATCTATCAGATGGTGATGATATGGGGCTTCTTCTCTTTTCCTTCTCACCCGTTCAGCCATTTATAGAAGGAGCAAAGAAGCTTAAAGACCTTTGGGGAGGTAGCTATCTTCTTTCGCTGTTTACACTTTCTGCTATAAAACAGGTGTTTGAGAGTAAAGGAGTGACTCCTTATAACATTATTCTTCCATCTATTCGCCACAATCATATGGTATATACATGGATGAAAAAGAAGTATGGTAAATATATGGAACGGATAGAGTCCCTATCATATGTTATGTCTAAACCTCTTGATATGCCCGATTTCCCTCACGAATATATGCGTGTAGCGGGACTTCCAAATAGAATTTTGCTTCTTGTTTCAGAGAGAGAAAAGGATCATATTGTTGGGGCTATGGATAGAGCTATTAGGGAGACGTGGAATAAAGTCGTTGAGGTGGCAGTGGGTGAGCTTAGGAATGTAGATGGATGGGAAGAGATGTGGCACTGGCAGGAGCTTGTGAAGGAAGAAAAGAAGACATTTCCCCAGACATACCATGCGTTTATACCACTGACATCTGATATTGAGGATATAAAGAGATTTTTGACAGAAAAGGGAATAGATAGGGAGTGGAACTATGTAAAGGAGTGGTTTAACAGACAGACGAGGGAAGCTAAGAAGCTTCATCCGGCAACATATGTGCTGTGGCATGTGGATGCTGTAAATGCCAAGCATGGTGGTGTAAAGGCGTTTACACCGTTTTACCCATATGAGATGAAGGTAGAATGTCCTCCTCTTCTCATGGATGATCTGTCAGGTAAGGTGCCGGCTGCCTTTGTACTGGAAGATGACGATAGCAGAATACACCGGTTTGGTGTTGCCTCTCTGGTAAAGAGGTATATGGAACAGATGGCTTTGTCTGTTATAGAAGATGAGGAGAAACCTAAATCTCTTCCCACTACTAAATATATGGGATTTGATACCGGTTCTACATTTCCTTCTGTCTCTTGGGTTGCTGGATATAAGTTTGTGAAATGGGCAAAGGAAAATGGAATATGTGAGGATGCGGTGAAAGATCTTATAGGAGAAGAGAAGTTGTGGGGTGATTTAGGGGCTGAAAGAAAGAGAGAAATAGAAATGGATAGGGGAGAATCGGGGGCTATCGCTGAGTATATAGCTGAGGTTTGCAAAAAAGAAATATTCCCTGACGAATCCAAGATCTTACTTCCCTCAGGCTACTACTCTGTACTCATGCTTGATGGTGATAAGATGGGGGCATGGTTTAGTGCCACACATGAGGTGATAGACAAACATGTAGAGATGGTGGATAAAGACTGGATGTTTGAAAGGTTTTATAAGCTTATTAGTGAGAGTGAAGCCAAGAGATCCATCTACCGTGGGATTGTTCTTGGACCTGCATATCTCAGAAACCTATCCACCGCTATAGGTACATTTGCCTATCTCGTGCCTGCCATTGTTATGCATCATGGCGGTTTTATGGTGTATGTGGGTGGTGATGATGTCCTTGCCATACTGCCTCCAGAAACGGTCTTTGATGCCATAGAGGATATAAAGATGCTATTTGCCGGTGGCGGAGAAGAGGGAATAGATGTTCTTGGCTATAGGGTGAAGAAGGGCATCATTTATAAGAATGGTAAACCTCTTGCCATGCTTACAGGAACAGCCCATACTATGAGTGGTGGTGTAGCTATCTACTGGCTAAAAGATCCTCTGGTACTTGCTGTGAGAGATGCGAGAGAGGGAGAAGGTAAGGCTAAGGGAGCAGGTAGGAATGCCGTGAATTTCATCATGAGGGAGAGAAGTGGCAGGCCGATAGAGGGTGTGTTAAAGTGGGAAGATGATATGAAACTGTGGAAGAAGGGCAGATTAAAGGAGATGAACAGAATTCTTGAGGATGTTTGGGACAGTAATAAGCTTTCGCCATCTTTCCTATATGAAATGTATAATGCACGCCATGAGCTTGAGGCGATGGCTACTTCTCCCCATGATACCGGTGATTATGACCTCATGCGGCAGTATTTTGCCTATTTCTTAGACAGACATGGGCTTAAAGAGACTAATCTCAGAGAAAGACTTGCCAACTACCTTGCCCATGAGTGGTGGCAGGATGCCCTTGCGTACATGAAGGTATGGCTTCGCATATGGAGGAGGGGTAGATGATGCTTGTAAAGTTTGAATTTACCCAACTTACGCCATGGTTCTTCAAGGCAAATACGACATTTACATTGGGGACATGGGGATATACCCGTAAGCTTCCTCCTATTTCTACCCTCATAGGAGCCATACGTTCAGCATTGGGAGAAATCTTAGGGGGGGATTGGGAGAAGTATAGAAGTGGGGAGAGACCAGATATTGAAAGAGTCATAGGGAAGTATGGAACACAGGAGGATTTACCCTTTGTGGTCTATGGGCCATTTGTTGGAAAAGGCAATGAGGTGTATTTCCCACTGCCTGGCATACTGAAGGTTTATGAGATTTCTAAGTATGGAAGGACGGAGATAGATAATGTTGTTAGGGCAAAAATGTTTGACGAAGAGTATGAATATGAAGGTAGTGTGAAGTTAAAGACATGGGGAGGGCTTCCGTCAAAGAAAGAGGCTAAAGGGTATTGGCTTACCATGTGCGGTATGAATGCGTTTTTAAAGGGAGAGAATGTGAATAAAGATGAAGGGGTAGAAAAGATAGGCTTTGCATCTGTGGTGGAGGAAATCGGTGTGAATATAGACCGGGATAGGTGGGCTGGTGGAGATGAAAATGCCATGTATCGTATCCGTAGGGTGTTTATGAATCCGGGGTATAAGATTGTGGCTTATGCCTACTTTACCGGGGAGGTAGACATCCCATTTGGGAGTGTGGATATTCCATTTGGGGGTAGAGGAGGCATGGCAAGGGTGAAGGTCTCATGCGGAGAAAACATGGTTAGATGCTGGGTAGAGAGAAAGGGAAACCTTGCCTACCTTGGAGCACCTCATTATATGAACTGGAAAGGGCTTCCTCTTCCAGATGGTAATGTTATAGCTGCCTCCGTGGGTAAACCCATACCCTATCGCATGCTTGCCCCTGGCATAAACCCCGAGAAATCTACGGGAATCGTTAGGCATCTTGCCCCCCAGGGAAGCGTGTATGTGTGGAAGACACCCCCAGCGGGTGAGGTTAGAAATATGCCAATGTTTTGGGGAAAATTAATTTGAAAAAAAGGAGGGATGTTTATGGCGCAGACTTCCCCGTTTCTTGAGTGGTTGGGCGGTAAGAGATCGGTCAACAAGTGGTTAGAGAAAATGGAAGAGAAGGGTAAAGGTAAAGATGAAGCATTAAAAGAGAATTTAGAAGATTTGTTGTTGAGTTACCTGTTAGAAAACTTTATTTCTAGGTATTTAGATGATGTGCGTAATAATAAATTCAAAGGGATAGAATCTGATAGATGGCGATTTATTCCTACGCTCGAGGCAGCTATAAGAAAAAAAGATGAAATAAAGAAGAGTTATAAACATGTTTTGGATGGATTCGAAAAGGAAGCAAAGGATACATTTATTGATTATATAATGCTTATGGATTATCTTGATGTATTTGTATCAATGAATGCCTATTTAGGATATGTACCATCAGAAGATGTAATCTTTGCTAATATGGTTTTTGTTACCATGAGAACGATTGTAGAATTTTTAATAGAATATCACTCCAAATTTAATGATCAACCAAAGATAAAGGCGATCAGAGATATCTTTGCGCATATTGATGGAACGGATGTGCTTGTTGAGGTACTAGATGGACTAAGAAAGATGAGGAACACGTTTGTACATGTTGATAATACGGTGGAGTTCTTTACTAAAAGTCAAATTAAAAGTGAGGTAGAAGAGCCTTATGGAACGAGAATAAATATTATGTTTTATTATATATTTCGAGAAGCCATCAAGGATGCTATTAGGTTGCTTAATAATGAAGATATACATAAATGGCGAAAGAGAAGAGTTTGTTTTAGTTATTCATGTGAGAAAAGTAGATTAGAAAGTGATTATAAGTTATTGGCTGCAGAATATATTAAGTCTAGTCAACAAGTAAGGTATTATCCATTTTTCATTTCTTCTCCCAAATCTATTAATGATGTATTGGATGAGATAGACAATACGGGTGAAAAAGTTTTATGTGAATTGATTTTAGACCACTTGTTGACACAAGTTTGTGGAATGAACCGAACAACGGAATCAGGGAATATTATGACTGCTGTTTTA
>JAMORD010000126.1 GCA_027063755.1 bacterium
CTTCTGTCTCTCACGGGCAAGTTTTTCCTCCATCTTACCCTCAAAAAACTCTACAAATGCTTTAACCTCCGATGGATAAAGAAAAGTGCCGTTATCTGATACACCTAAAACAACAACAACCTTTTTCTTCTTTAGATTCTTATCGGCAAGTATATCTTTCATCACTTCATAGCCTTTTGTCTGAAGGGCCTCATATATCTTCCTTGTAGAACCACTGCTAAGGACCCCCTCTTCCTCTAAAGCCCACAACATACGCTTAACAAGATTGGGAAGCATAAAATTTTTAGTCTTCTTTCCATCAATAGTATCGGCCACCTTGCCATCTACCACTACCTTTTCAAAGGATATCTCTGGTATCTGCTCAACCACCTTATTTTTTAGCTTGCTGATATTCAAAAAAGGCATCATCTGGTATGAAGCATTGGCGTTAGTCTTAACAAAGGGCAACTTAGCAACAAAGTCTTGCTCTGACCAGTCATCTATCTCTTTGACATCAACATCGGTAACATCTACAACCTGAAGGGGCATACCATCTTTATCTTCTACACTTAGGTGCACCCTAAGGAGCACAAAGTCTGAAGGCTTACCCAGTGGAGAGGCATATTTAAATATGCCTTTCCCTGACACCCCCACAACCTTACCCATATCCACAAGTGCCTCTAAAAATCCCAAATGCATCACCCCCTAAGAGTCGCTATGAAGAGCCTGCAAAGCCTCATATACGATGTGCTCTGTAAACTCTTCCTTTTTATCTTTAAATATCTGATACAAATAGTATACACCGGTAGATGCATATCTTTCGGCTATATGCACAGCCTTGTTAAAGGTATCTGCCTCATCGCCTGCAATGGCAATAATGGCGGCAAGCACCTCGTCGGGGAGAAGTGCCACTTTACCGATATCATACTTTTTGGGCTGTTCAGGGGCTTTACCACCTCTAACCTTTCCAAGCACAGCGGAGAGTACCCAAAGTAGCGTAATGGGTACCCCCAACTGCTTATTAATCTCTTCAAGGTACTTTTTTCCATCTTCGGTTATCTTAATACCAATAGAGGGAAGATCCATATAATCACCTCCTAAGCAACCTTCTTTGCCACAGTACTACTGGTGGCATCATCGTGCTCCAGCACCCAAATGGTAGAAGCCCTATTTTCAACATACTTTCTCACTTGCTCCCAATCTTTATCATTGAGAAGAAGAATAATCTGCCTCTCTTTGGATATATCTGCAAGGACATTCATAACAAACTCAGTAGAATCACCAGAAATATTGGCCGTAGGTCTATCAATAATAACAGGAGACTCAAGATGCATAACATCGTGCAAAGCAAGGGTATATGCAAGTGCAAGTATCTGATTTTCACCACCAGATAAACTACCTATGACATTAGCCCCCTTATCGTCAAGCACCTGAACCTCAAAGTCATCGGTAATCTTCACCTCTTTAAAAGCGTTTTCTTTCCACATCATCTTTCTAAACCAATATGTGGCACGTTGAGACAACTCACGGGTGCTATCGCTCATTATTCTATTCATCAGTTTCTCTAAATCCTCACGAAGGGCAAGCGCATGTGTGAGCTTCTTTCTTACCATGTCTATATCTCTAACACGACTTTCATTTTTATTAATTGCATTTTTAATACGCTGTATACGGGTCTTCAGTTCATTAATCCTTTTATCTATCTGTTCTCTTTCCTCTATCAGCTTTTCTATCTGCTGATTGATACGGGGAATCTCCTTCATAACTTTATTGACCTCTTCAGGCAGATGTCTCTTTATATCTTTGGCAAGCTTGGCCTTCTGTCTCTTAAGATTTTCTATATCCTCTTCAAGCTCAGCCACCTCTTTACCCAGCAGAAGGATAGAATCGCGATCTTCAAGCAAGCGAGTAGCACGACCATATGAACGCTGAAAGATACCATAGAGAATCTGTGTGGCATCTGCTGTGGCAATATCTTTCAGACGCACTTTAAGATTATTTATCTCTTCTGCTGATAAATCTCTCTGACATATGGGACATCTACCCTTATCTATAGCATAGCGGATAAAGTCAGAAAGCCCCGGAATAACGGCATCAGCAGACTCTCTTTCTTCTATCTTCTTCTGCATGTCCTTCATATAAGGTTTGGCAAGAGCCAATATATAGAGCTTTACACCGGCAATATTCCACTGTGATAGCTTTTCCTTCCACATCTTCATCTTCTGGTTCAGCTCTTCTTCTTTTAACTCTTTTTCCTTCATTTTGAGGCTAAGATCATATGTAGAGTTAGCTATCTCCTTATACTCTTTCAGTTTCTTGTTGAGACTTGACAACTCTACACGAATCTCTGACTTTCTCTCTATGTGTTCATGCACCTCACGATCATAGTCTTCAAGCTGTCTGTAGAGCTGAGCCAGTTTGTTGTCTTTAATGGATATACGACCTGTTTGCTCGTTTATGTATGCAGTCAAATCTTCATATAGCTTCTTTAATCTGTCATATCTCAGCAAATCCTTTATAGTCGTCTGAACATCTTCTCTCTTATCTTGGGTGAAATATTTTTCCAGTGCTTCACCATCAAAGAAGAAGAAGTGACTAACTTTCTGCGGTATAAAGTTATCAAGCCATTGGGTAAAGTCTTCTTCCATCTCATCGGGTGTCTTTACAGACACCTTAGGATCGGTATATGCAACACTATCTCCAACCTTTTTCAGCCATACTTTACGCTCCAGTATCCACTGATTTAGTCCCCTTGAAACGGCCATGCGAATGCTCATAGGTACCCTACTAATACCCTCTTCAAAGATACCTGTGTAGTGAATAGGTTTGCCATCAACTTCGCTCTTTGTCAGTTCTCTATTGTAGAGAAGATATGAGATACCATTGAGAAATGTTGTCTTACCAGTACCCATCTTTCCAACAATAATGTGTAGATCTTCTTCTCTGGTCTTTTCCAGCTCAAAGGTTTCATCTTTATACACACGATACCCTTCAAATGTCACACTATCTATACGGGTATATCTCTTCGCCACTTATATTCCCCCTTCCTCCTTAACAAGTCTGGTGACATACTTGTCAATAATGCTCTTTGCCTTATGAGAGGATATATAGGTCTCTTCAAACCATATCCTCACAAGCTCGCTGAGGGCATATCGTCTTGATTCGTTATCCCATCCCTCCCTTAATGCCTCAAGCACCTTATACGCCTGATCTGCCATACAATCACCTCCCAAATAGATGTTCAATCTTTTCCACAACATTGAGATACTCAGAAAAACCTCCCACCGCTTCGCTTGCCAATCTGTCTACACGTGGCATTTGCAGGCTTAACAGTTTATCCACATAATCACCGGAAACATAGGAAGGTGGAAGGGTTATCGTGTCCCATATAGTGGCAACGCTCTTACCAGCATGCTTTCTTGTCACTCTACCTATACGCTGAGTAACAATCCTGTGTGATGACGGAGAGGCAAGGAAAATAGCCCTGCGTGCCTGGGGAATATCTACACCCTCATCAAGCACCTTCATGGCAACAAGAACATCTATTTCTTTGTTCATAAATCTACTGATTTTCTGTTGTCTCCTTTTTTGAGAGTCATCACCTGTGATCGTCTCATAAGCAATACCATGCTCTGCAAGCACTTTCTGGGTGTCGGCAAATAACAGATAGGATGTGAATATGATGGTATGGGAAATGTTGTGGTGGCTAATAATCTGTCTCAAAACATTGAGTTTATCTTTTACCGAAATCATCGTCAGGGCACGGCGTATGGCAAGTAAAGCAGCATCATCTTCTTCATCTTGAGACAACTTTGCAGCAATACCCCGTGTATAGTTTTGAAATGTCTCCCACTCATCATCATTCATAAAACTGGCATATACATAGTAGTGATATGGCACTATTACATCGTCGGCAAGGGCATCTCTCAGGTCATATGTGTATATGACATCCCCCAAGAAAGCCGATATAAAGGCATTTCCACTTTCGTCAAATGCCCTCTGAGGAGTAGCAGAGATACCCAGTGTGGCGTGAAACTTATCAAGCCCTTTGAGTTTCTTCATACCATCGGACCCAAAGCGATGAGACTCATCGGCAACAAGCATAGAGGGAGTAGTAGGAGAAAGATAATATAAAAGATCGTCACCCCACGAGACAAACCATTTATATGTCGTAATGGCAATGGCTTTACTATACCAGCCCAATGATACATATCGTGCTGCCTTGATGGTATCTTTATTTGTAACAACCTTATCTACATCTAATCCATATTTTTCTATTGCCGATTTCCACTGCCCCACAAGGTGTGTAAACGGCACCAATATAATGACAAACCCTTTGCCCATATGCTTAAAAAACTCCTCGGTACAGGCAAGAGCCGTAAAGGTCTTGCCTGCACCTGTAGCCATGCTAATTACACCTCTCATGTTGTTATCCAACCACAGCCCAACAGCCCTTTTTTGATGCGGATATAAAGATATAGCCATAGAACCACCTCTTTAATCTTTGACAACACGAATAGGAATGAGCACACGCATATCCTCTGCAACATCGGCATCAAAGACATAGATGGCACCATGACCCTCTAAAGCTGTCTGATGCCAATGGCTAAAATATGCAGCAGGCTTTTTGTAATACGCATCAATGACATTTTGAGAGGCTATCACATTCATAACATAAGACACAAGTTCGTCAAATGAAGAAACCTTCTTTAAAACACTGTCAAACTCATTGGAGGAAAGCACTACAAACGCTTCCTGTCCTGTTGAGATGATGCAATAGTCGGAAAGTTTCCACAACCAATCAAGATTTTTACGCTGTGCAATAAAAACTGGAATGGAATCATCTAAAAGATTTCTATCTGTCTGTATAAGGCCACACCCCAAAGATTCCACCAATACTATCACCCCCTATTGTTTTTTTCATGCTTTTTCCCCAATTACCAGAGGTCACCCAAGAGCTTCTTCATTTCGCCCTCATATTGACGAGCATAGCCATATCTGTATTCCATCTCCCATGGATCATCGGTATCATCCTCCATGTCAAAGTCATACCAGAAGCACTTTGCTGCAAAGCCCCATTCATGGGGATGAATGTAATCATCATCAAGAATAGAATGCCCACGCTTTACAGACTTCTCCCCAATATACAATGATTTCCTCACTTATATCACCTCCATATATATGTTCAAACTTTCTCTTCAAGTGCGTATAGGAGGCATAAAAAGAAAAAATCTGTATCCATCTTCTAATAAATAGGCTGGAAAGGGCTCCGCCGAGGGCAATCCTCAGCGGAGCAGGAGGGAGCAGAAGATAAAAACAATCAGAAAAACAACCATAGTAATTAGCATATAAAACTGTAGTTTTAACATGCTGGTTAAAACTTGCAAAAGAGAAGAGTTAATCGTTATCATCTGCTCCACCGTGCTATCAATATTAGAAAGTCTGGAACGAATAGATTTCATTTCATAAAGTTGAGCTCTTATAGCAGAATCATCATTTTCCTCTATTCTATCCCACATATCCTCAACACTCTGTGTAGTTTCATTGTCAGCTCTTACAGTTCTATATACTTTCTCAACAACAGATGCATATTGCTCGGTATGTATGTATCTTTCAATATCCCAAGCCAAAGTTCCTGCCAATACAACGGCAAATACTACAATCAACAAATAAATAACTTTCTTAGAATTCACAACAAATCCCCCCTTATGTACCTGTGTAAGCATCACTACTGGGAAACATATACTCATAGACAGGTATGGTAACTAAAGTATTCCACTCATCCCATATATTGCGAAAACCTATCTTTACATATCTAACCTTTGTAATATCTACTCCATCAGGAATCTTAAAGAACATCCAACCACGACGG
>JAMORD010000127.1 GCA_027063755.1 bacterium
GATGTTCCTCCCAATAAACGCATATCTCCCGATTATGTCAAGCTCATCTCCAAAGAAGAGGTGAGCCAGGAGTGGTAGTCTTTCCCAAGAGATATCATATCCTTGAAGAAGTGATAGATAATCTTGTTGTTGCATATGAGGAGAGAGATACACTGACCCAGGTGTCTGCTCTTCTTGTTCCCGTTGGTGCTTTGTCTGAAGATAATGGGGAGGAGGGACTTGCCCACCTGATAGAGCATATGGTTTTTAGGGGAACCAGGAGCTTCCCCGATGCAAAATCTATTATGATGGCTGCAGAGGGCAGTGGTGGGCGCATTAATGCATATACAACATATGATTATATGGTGTTTTTAGTTCAGATGCCTACAACGAAGTGGAGGCTATCTCTTCAGCTCTTGTTTGAACTGCCATTTTTCCCTTTGTTTAGAGAGGAAGATCTTTTGGTAGAAAAAGAAGTGGTGCTTCGGGAAATGGCTATGATAGAAGATGATCCATCGGAGAAGGCTGCCGTGCTCTTCCAAAATGCCATGTGGGGAGATCATAGACTGGGATATGATGTTATAGGGTTTCCCAATGTTGTAAAAAACATCTCCCGAGAGGGACTTGTGTCTTTTTGGAAGGAAAAGTTTTTCCGTTATCCTGTATATTTCACCACCATTGGGAGTGTGCCCTATGAGGATATAAAGGCTTATATTCAGCATATGGACCTGCCTTCATGGTGGAAATCAGAACGCAAAGAGCCATGGTCTGATATTCAAGTGGCATCATTTGTCTCACGACATATGCATAAAGAGGAAGACACCAATCAGACATACTATAGGGTTGGTATAGAACTTTATCCTTATAGAACTGAGCAGTGGCGTGAGAAGAAATATCATATATCTCTTATTTCTGCCATATTAGGTGGAACATCGTTTTCCCGTCTTGTGCAGAAAATAAGAGATGAAAATGGGTGGGCGTACTCTATAGGAGCTACCGTATCTGGCTCTGTGGCAGGCACCAGTCTTGTATGGTACATGGATGTTATGCCCGGTGTGCTGGGTGATGTGAAGGGGATATGGCAGAAGGAGGTTGTGCGTTTAAGAGAAGGGAATGTCTCTGAGGAGGAATTTGATAGGGTAAAGACATATGTTATTGGTTCTACCATGATGTCTTCAGATAGTATGTATAGCACAGCCCTGGCCCACCTCATGAATGTTGCCTTCAATGGTAGCTTGTGGGATCCTGTTGAAGATGTGGAGAAACTTGAAAGGTTGACATTACCAGATGTCACTGAAGAATTTGAATATCTGTTGGAAAGAAGTACACCTGCAGAGGTTATATATGGCTCAGAGGGTGCTTAACCCCTCTGGGCCATTCTTGTCCTAGCCTGTTCTATTTCCTGTTTTAGCTTGTTGGGAGCACCTATGTTTTCTAAGATAATTTCATAGCCTGATGTGGCTGATGTAGCAATCATGACATCGCCAAATCCAAACATTCTCTCTATAACATTTTGTCTAATATCTATGGTGCGTATATCTCTAAGAAATACCTCTCTGATGTGCTTAGATATGATGCCCTCAACAATAACAAGCTTGTCGTCTTTAATAATGACTTCAAGCCTTATACGGACAATGATAACGATGAGTATGATGAGTATGCCTGTTGAAATGAGACCATATTGTCTCAGTGCCTCATTGGGATATATACCTAAAAATATAAGCCATATGGCTAAGAGTATGTGCCATGTGTAATTAAACCATGATATGCGAAAACGCTTTTCTCTTGACTTCATCTCCGTTTGCACTTCCTTGTTTTCTTTCATGTTTATCGCCTCCACTCGGTAAGTTTTTCCTTAACAGTATTGAGACCTGACAGTATCAGACCTATACCTACTATATCAGAAAAACCGTTTATAAATAGTGTTTCAATGGGCATTTGCTGGATAAAATTTTCCATCAAATCTCCGGCAAATAGCATAAATCGTCCGGCAAGTATGAGTAGGCCAATGCCGATAAGATCTACACCTGCAATAACAAGTCTTGTGGTAACCTCGGCAAAGAATGATAGGCCTATGTGTAGAAGACTAATACCTAAAAGGCCTATGCCAAATGCCACAATAGAATGGCCATTTAGAAATACTTTATAATACCATGCAAATATGTACAGCAGTGTGCCAATTGTGGTATAAAAGCCACAGAGGGGGCAGTATCTGTAAATCTGGAACACGAAAATGGCTGTGTATATGAGTATAGCTCCTGTATAGGCATAGATGGTGATACTCAGAAACTCTACAGGTGATGGAAATCCCTTTGATATCTCATATATGAATATTAGGGGAATAAGCGGTAAAAATATGGCCAGTAGTTCTTTACTGACAAGCTTTCTTATAAAATCTAAGGCCTTATCATTTTTTACCTTGGGTGTGCTCTGCATAGGTGGTGATAGGAGTATCTCAGAGAAAAGTAGTATGGTGCCACCGACACCTATCATCTCGTATTTGACAATGTTCCTTGTTGCATATGCGGCAAATGTCAATATGGCACCACCTACAACTGAAAACGAAATAGTGTTTTTCCCTTCCCCTGCCATAATAATGTCTATGTCGTATAGAACAATGATAAATGCCGGTATCCACGCAAGCACGGGATTACCAGAAAACTTATAAATAAACAGTATGCTACCGGCTATGAGGATAGAGCGTAGGGGAATACCTTTTTCATATATGGCCTTTATGAGAGTAAGTACTATGTAGAGTCCAATGCCCCATATCAAAGTCTTGTGTATATTCTGGAACACATAGATGGGTATATCGCTTTCGGCACTCCACTTGTTGGCCGTAGAAGCTATATACAAGAATGGGAGCATGGATATACAGGCAATGCCCAAGTTCAGTTTACTTGTGTCTACCAGTTTAATCTTCACCGTCATTGACACTCCTAAACTTTTTCATGTGCTCGTGTTCTGAAATTAACTCTTTTATTAAGTCTTGAACTTTCCATTGGAGGTTGGTTTCTGTGGTGATACTAAAGATAACATCTTTGCCAAGCACAGAGCGAATGGCCTGCATAACTTCAGATAATTTTTCTCTGGGAACATCATGCATGATAAATACAGGATATTTATCCATGATTTTCACCACCCTTTATGGTTTTTCAATATATTTTAGCGTAATAAAGATGGGAAAAATGTCAATTTGGAAAATATCTTTGCATAAAGCAAACGAGTATGCACTACATAATTACGTCTATTTTCACTATTGTGGTGTATAATACTGAAAAGTTTATTAGATGGCTTCTTTGTTTAGAAAGCCAAAACATGTTGAAAAAGCCTTGGGAGGTGTAGAGGGTGTATAAAATTCTTGAGAAAAAGGGGCTGACTATCAATCAAACTATGTATAAGGTAGAGGCCCCTCATGTGGCTGCAAAGGTTCAGCCCGGGCAGTTTGTCGTTATTAGGGCATTTGAGAACGGTGAGCGTATTCCCGTTACCCCTGTAAGGTGGGATAGAGAGGCCGGTTGGGTAGACCTCATTGTTCTTACAAGGGGTAAGACCACTAAGAGGATGGAAGTTGAACTGCAAGAAGGAGGACACTTGCTTGATATAGCCGGTCCTCTGGGTAATCCAGCAGTGCATTTTAGTGGAAAAAAAGTTTTGTCTATTGGTATTATGACAGGTCTTGTTGAGACTTTGCCAATTGCAAAGATGTGGAAGGAAGAGGGAAATACTATTATTTCTCTTCATGTAACCCCAGAGCCGCTGGTGATTCTCAAGGAAGAGTTTGAATCCTTTTCCGATAGACATGTTGTAGATGCATACCCTATGACTGAGACCTGGATGCAGGATATGGTTACTCATGCGGTTGAGTCTACCAAGAAACTTATAGAAGAAGAAAAACCTGACATGGTATTTATCGTCGGTCCCACCGGTGTTCAGTATGCTGTTTTTAATGTTGTAAAGGAATATGGTATTCCTATGGAGGTAGACCTTCACCCCATCATGGTTGACGGTACAGGTATGTGCGGTGCCTGCCGTGTGACTGTTGGTGGTGAAGTGAAATTTGCCTGTGTAGATGGTCCTGCCTTTGATGCGTATAAGGTAGACTTTGAGGAACTTATTAAGAGAAATGGCTTCTACTCCAAGCAGGAGCAGTATGCCATGGAACTTTATCTGAAGTCCATTCAGGGGGGTGCTCAGTAATGGGAATTGATCCTAAAAAGCTGAAAAGAATACCCACCCCGGAGCAGGCTCCGGAGGAGAGAATACATAATTTCTTAGAGGTTAACTATGGATACGACCTTGAAAGTGCGCAGCAGGAGGCATTCAGATGTGTAAAATGTCCTGAAGAGTATGCTCCTTGTATTAAGGGTTGCCCTGTTCACATTAAGATACCTCTGTTTATCAAGCAGGTTGAAGAGGGTAATATTAAAGAAGCCCTCCGTATTATATGGATGAACAACACATTGCCTGCTATTACTGGTCGTGTGTGTCCTCAGGAGGATCAATGTGAAAAAGACTGTGTTATGGGTAAAATTGGCGACAAGATCAACATCGGTAAGCTTGAGAGATTTGTTGCCGACTATGCCCGCAAGACCGGTATAGAGGAAGAGCTTCTTGAAGAGATGATTCAGAGCATAGAGAAGAAAGATCAAAAGGTTGCCATTATTGGTAGTGGTCCTGCCGGTCTTACCGCTGCATCTGAGCTTGCCAAGAGAGGTTATCAGGTGACCGTCTTTGAAGCCCTCCACGAAGTAGGTGGTGTTCTTGTCTACGGTATTCCTGAGTTCCGTCTGCCCAATGAACTTGTTGAGCATGAGGTTGAGAAGCTAAAGAGATTGGGCGTTGAGTTTAAGCTTAACTATGTAGTCGGTCGCACTGTTACCATTCCCGAGCTTATGGAAGAATACGATGCCGTGTTTATAGCCAGCGGTGCCGGTACTCCGAGACTGCTAAATATACCTGGTGTCAACCTTGGTGGTGTCTACACTGCCAATGAGTTCCTGACCCGTGTCAACCTCATGAAGGCCTACAAATTCCCAGAATACGATACCCCCGTTCATGTGGGTAAGAAGGTTGTCATTATCGGTGCCGGTAATACAGCCATGGATGCAGCCAGAACGGCCAAACGTCTTGGTGCCGATGTGTATATCACATATCGCCGTGGAGAAGAGGACATCTCTGCAAGAGAAGAAGAAGTTCATCACGCAAGAGAAGAGGGCATTAACTTCAAGCTTCTTCTGAACCCCGTTGAATTTATTGGTGATGAAAATGGCCGTGTTGTCAAGGTGAAGTTTGAGAAGATGGAGACACTTGAGGAGAGAGACTCCCGCGGTAAGAGAAAAATTCGCGGTACCGGTGAGTATGTAGAGCTTGAGGCCGATACTGTCGTTATCGCCATTGGTAAGACAGCCGGTAAGATTATCTTCCAGACAACCCCCGGCCTGGAAGTTGATAAAAGAGGCACCATCGTTGTTGATGAGAACCTCATGACATCTATTCCCGGTGTCTTTGCCGGTGGAGACGCTATTCGCGGTGAGGCAACTGTTATCTTGGCAATGGGTGATGGTAGAAAAGCAGCTCTTGCCATTCACGAGTATCTCCAGAACAAACAGTGAGTATTACCCCTATATAAATATTAAGGGCTCCCCATCGGGAGCCCTTTTATTGGTTAGTAAGAATATGAATCTACGATATTACCCTGATTATCTCTGAGAGTGGCAGTATCATGTCTGTTGTTCCATATGCCCCTATTACATCTTCTATTCCACTTTCCTATA
>JAMORD010000128.1 GCA_027063755.1 bacterium
GATAATGTTAAGACCCTTCAAAAACTGCTTGAGGGTAGGTAATACCTACCCTCAAGCTTTACTTTATCCTCCAATAATCTCTGCCCCCTCTGCCAATATGTATGGCATGGGGCCTGTGTCAAGCATCTGAATATCTTTGCTGATATCCACGATACCGTTTAGTATATCCAGCACGGAGAATGACACCATGGTATCTGTAATGCCATATGCTATTTCGCCGTTTTCTATAAAGAAACTGTTTTTGGCAACACCAGATACCATGCCAGTCTGATAGTTGATATTGCCAGAAAACCTCTCAAGGAGTATGGCCCTGTCTATAGACTTTATCATGTCATCAAGCCTGCTTGTACTGTCTATCTTTAGGCAGTGGGGTGCTACCCCGGGCACAGAGGAGTAGCCACCACTGGCATGTCCTGTGTTAACCATGCCCAGATACTTAGATGCATATGCATTAAGGAAGAAGTTTTCTAGTGTTCCCTTGCTGATAATAGGGGTTAGCAATGTCGGTGTTCCCTCTCTGTCAAATGCCGTTGCGTAAGGGGAGCCGTCAACAAGTGGATTGTCTATAATTGTGAGTTTAGATGAGGCTATCTGTTTGCCAATACTGTCTTTCCACATACTGGCATTTCTCACAACCCTTAGACCGCTGGCATGGTATGTGATAAAGTCTATGATTATGTCTTCTACAGCACGGGGAGACAGAAGAATGATTCCTTTATAGGAAGGTGCCTTCCTGGGATGTAGCGTCTTTACAAGTCTTCTGACAAATGCCCTTGTCTCATTCTTGACCCTGCTTATAAAATTTTCATAGCCGACATCTTCAACAGAGATGTAGTCAAATGATGATACCTCATCGCCCTCTATGGCCATACCGGATATAACCATAGAAAATGCCGTGCGTTTTTCTGAGACACTAACACCTTCTGTGTTTTCCACAGATATCTCTGTTTTCTCTATATCCACCATCAGTGAGTCTATGGATATACGGCTGTCTGTTTCTTGGGCAAGTTCCAGAAAGCCTTTGGCAAGATCTGCAGCTGTCTTGACCATATCTATCTTGTCTATGGTTTCGTCGTATATACCTGTAATGTCTGGATATCTCCCGGGACGCCCCATATCAAGAAATGGGTCTTTGGGCGATGTCTGTGCTATTTCTCTCGCCATCTGTGTTAGCTTTTCTATATCTGCACTGCCTATGGCCGATACAAATCCTTGCCTACTATTTTCTATAACCCTGACACCTGTTGCCTGAAAGTTGCCATATGATACTGTTTTTAGCTTGCCACTCTCTACAAAGGCATGTGCCTTATCGTTATAGGCTGTGAATATTTCCCTCTTCACTGTGATCTACCCCCTATCTTCATGCGGGTTCTTATATGTGGTCCGCCACCATCAACTTTGGCAGGTTGGAATTTGCCACAGTATCCTGTGCCCATTTCCAGTTTTATGTCGTTGCCTACCATGTCTACATTGCTAAGCACCTCAAATGCCTGACCAGAGATGGTGGCAGATTTAACAGGGTGGGCTATCTTGCCGTTTTTGATGCGATATGCCTCACCTACACCAAACATAAACTCGGCATTGGCATCAGCCTGACCACCGCCAAATGCCGTTGTCATGAGATAGCCATCGTCTGTGGCCTCAATCATTGCCTGTAGCGTATCGTTGCCGGGCAGTATATATGTGTTTCGCATCCTCACAATAGGCTCATCCATATATAGCCATGCCCTGCTGTTGCCTGTGTTGTCAAGTCCCAGCTTCTGGGATGTAATGCTGTCTGTCATATAACCTTTCAGTATGCCGTTTTCTATGATAACTGCCTCTTTGGCTTCGGAGCCCTCATCGTCAAAGGGTATCCAACCTGATGCATGGGGGGCAAAGTCTGGATGTGGGTGGTCTACTAGTGTGATTTTCTCAGATGCCACTTTATGTCCCAATTTGCCCGCTGTAATGGAGCCAGATAGCACAAAGTCTGCCTCCACAGTATGTCCTATAGCCTCATGAGATAGTAGTCCCACAAGCTCGGGGCCAAGTATAACGGTGGCCTCTCCGCTTTCCGGATAGGGTGCATGGAGATTCTGAAGAAGCACTTTGGCAACTTTATCTACCTTGCCATAGGGATCAAACGATAGCATGTCATCCCATCCACCTGTTATACCTATTCCCTCTGCGTATTCTTCCCTGTCTCCATCTTCTTCGGCCGATGCAAAGGCAATAAGCTCAAGGTTAGGGTATTTGGTATATGCCTGTGTGCCCTCGGTGTTTACTATCCACTTTTCATCAAGAAGCTCTGTATATCTCACAATAGATGAGATGATGCGGTTGTCTGTGTCTTTTAGTCTGTTGTCAAGTTCTAACATGAGATGAACCTTATCTTTTAGGGGCACTGTTTCTGCAGGTGTGATGACCTTTGGTGGGAAAAATTCTCCTATCAGGGGATGAATAAGAGGTTTGATGTTTTCATGTAGACCTATAACCTTAGCACCTGCCGTGGCTTTTTCAAGGGCTTCTTTCAGCCCCGATGGGGATATGTCTGATGTGTAGGCAAATCCCCATGCTCCGTCTACGTACACCCTAACCGATACCCCTATCTTTTCGTCAAACTTGTTTTCTGTGACAACCCCGTTTTCTACACGGATAACCCTGACTTGCCTGCGATGGAGTCTAACCTGCGTGTGATGGTCTGGATGCAAACCGTGTTTTAGCGTGTTAAAAATATCTTTCATGTTGTTCCCTCCCTTCTGAGGCATATTATACGGCTTTTTTCACTTATAATGGATAATTACATGGTATATGTTTTGAGGAGGTGATGTCTTGTGCGTATTGGAAAGAATATTGTTATTTACCTGATTCTCTTTGGCTTGGCGATGTTAATATTTTACGGTATATGGGCTGCGGTGGATATCCACAAGTATTCACCTGATATTGTCCTTAATAGATGGTATACATTAGATGGTAAGGAGTTTCCATTATCCGGCAAACTGGTTAACAATAATGACTGGAAATCTATTCAGCTATATACGACATTTTCTGTGAGTAATGAAGGACTATACTATCTTGTTCTGCCCCGTATTGATGCCGGGGGAGGATATATAGTATATATAGATGGCAAGGAGGTAGCCTCAAGAGAACTTGGTAAGTCTAAATATCTCAATCTGTGGCATAAAACAGAGGTGTATCCTGCTTATCTAACTGCCGGTGAGCACAAATTGGCGCTGAAACTCACATATGTTCATACATATGGTTTTTCAGCCACCCCACCATTTTTCTCTAAGAGCTCTTATAGTGCATTTGCCTTTAGAGATGTATTCAATTTTTGGAACGAATGGATATATGTAGCCAGTGGTTCTATTATGCTTATTATGGGATTTATCTTCCTCATGCTTGCAAAACTGACAGGTAGCCGTATGAAGAAATACTGGTTGCTTGGGAGTGCCTTTGTGGTGATGTCTCTGACGAGTTTTGACTATGTGGCTGTTAATATCCCCATAAACTACCTGTTGTTTAAGAAAATCGTTGTATATGCCATGCTTATAGGAGTGGGTTTGTATCTTGAGGCTATGATTTTATTTCTTAGAGACTTGAAAAGATGGGAAAGGAATGTTTTTTACGGTCATTACATAGTCGCCACGCTTATTACCATATTTAGTCCAACACTTTTTATATATAAGACTCTTTACAATTACTACTATCTTGCACTAATACTTCTCTATGTATATGTACTTGTTGTATATGTCGTTAGTGCTGTGCATCGTATAGACCGCATTATTCTTGGTGGTCTGGCATTTCTTGGAGCTTCTTATGTACTTGCCATTCTTGATGTTGCCGGTATTATCACATTGCCTGTACTTGCCACATCTATGGGTCTTCTTGGGGCCTCTGTGCTCAGTAGTATTGCCCTTCTTGTGGATTTTGCCAATGTATATGCTGAAGCCCTTAGAGCAAGAGCTGAGTCTGAAGAGGCCCGCGAGCGCATACAGAGTATTCTTACTGAAGTTGAAAATGAGACGGTGTCCATTGAGGGTGTTATGAAAGGGCTTGAAAGTATTAGTGAAAAAGTTGCTATGGCATCTAAAGATATGGAGGAGGTTGCGGGCACACTGGAAGAGAAAACAGATACTTTGTCCCATGCAGCATCCTCTATTGCCGACAATATTGACGGTATAAAGGCCGCTGCGGCATCACTTTCACAGAGTGCTTCAGAACTGGCAGCATTTTCACAAAAGATGCAACAAGAAGTTGCCTCAGATATAACCGAACTAGCCCGTGTTGTAGAGGTATTTGAACAAGTTGGTAAGCAGATGGAGGATATTAATACATTAACTTCAGAGTTTCAGCGCGTATCCGATAGTGTAGGGGTAATTGTAGATGAGATTACAGGTATTGCCGATAAGACAAATCTTCTTGCCCTCAATGCCGCTATTGAGGCAGCCCGTGCCGGTGAAGCGGGTAGAGGTTTTGCCGTTGTGGCCGATGAGATAAGGAAGCTTGCCGAGATGTCTAAGTCATCGGCTGCCAAGATACAGGAGATTATGTCTGGTCTTGCACAGTTTGCTACAACTCTTGCAAACGATGTGCATAAAACAACTGATAATCTTAAAGAGGCTATTAAGGGAAGTCTATCTGTTTCTCAGGGACTTGAGGATACATCTGAAGATGTGAGGAGATTGGCAGCGATGTCAGATGATTTGGCCGCCGTATCAGAAGAACTATCTGCATCTACTGTTGAGGTTGGTAGTTCTATGGAGAGGCTAACTCAGCTGACTGAACTGATAGATAATCTCGCTGGCAAGCTTTCCGATATTGCCGAGGACCAACGTGAGCTATCCGATGGCCTTGTTAGTAGCGCAGAAAAACTTGGTGCCGACATTAATCATCTTAAAGGACTGTTATCTTAGCTGTTAGTGTGGTGAGATTTATGCAAATGCATTTGGATAAGTATGCTGCCTTTGTGGTATAATTTAACCGTGAAAAGGTGTAGGCGTGCCTGCACCTGTAAACCTTAAAAACCCTCGAAAGGAGGAGATGTGCGACATGAGGAAGTATGTTGTTCTTCTCGTGGCCGTCGCCATTGCCCTGTCTGCAGTAGTTGCTGTTGTTCCTGTTAAGGCAGCAGGGTTTAGCGATGTGCCATCTAATTACTGGGCTTACAAGTACATTACAAGACTTGCCGATGAAGGCATAGTGACAGGTATGGGTGGGGGCAAATATGGCCCCGAAGAAAGCCTTACCCGTGCACAGATGGCTGTTATTGCCGTCAGACTTGCCGGTGTTAACCCCGACAAGTATAAAGGTGCAAAGGCCACATTCAAAGATGTGACAGATCCCAACAAGTGGTATTACAAGTGGGTCTATGCAGCTCTCAAGACAGGTATCGTAAAAGGTTATCCCGATGGTACCTTCAGGCCTGACAAGAAGGTTACCCGTGCTGAGCTTATCGTTATGGCAGAGCGTCTTTATAAGATCGTCAATGGTGTAGATCTTGAAAAGACTGTTCTTCCTGAGCTGAAGAAAAAGCCTTACTTCCCAGCTCTCCGTGCTTCTGACGAGCCCAAGTATCGTAAGCACTGGGCTGCTTACTATGCAACACTGGCTATTCTCCCACAGTATCAGCTCATCAACTGGCGTGAGCCTGGCCGTGTTATTGCCCTTGATGCTCCAGCAACCCGTGCAGAGATGGCTTACTCCATCTACAAGGTTAAGTATCCTGTAAAGATGGGTGGTACCC
>JAMORD010000129.1 GCA_027063755.1 bacterium
CCTCCAGGGGGATCTCTTCTCCTTTCAGTCCTTCGGGATATCCGGTGCCATCCCACTTTTCGTGGTGATATTTCACCACATTGAGTGTGGTCTTGGGTATACGCCTAATGCCAGACAGTAGCCTGTAGCCGTATATGACATGCTTTTTCATGATCTCAAATTCTTCTTTTGTCAGTCTTCCGGGTTTCAGGAGTATATAGTCAGGTATGGCTATCTTGCCTATGTCATGAACATATGCACCCCACATGATGCCCTTTTTATCTGGAAAGTTGATGGCATCGGCCATGATAGATGTCATGTATGCCGTGCGTTCTGTATGTCCTTTCGTTTCTAAATCTCTAAACTCCAGTGCTTTACCCAAGAGGCTGAGTGTGTCTTCTTGGGTGAGAGCTATGTCGTGCATGTATGCAAGATTACGTGCCATTAAAATACTGACATTGGCGATGTTAATGATATGATGTATGTCTGCTTCTGTCCATATATCCTTATGCTTTACGAAACCAATGTAATATGTTATTTTTCCTTCTCCATGCCACTCTTTACCTTTGAAGGTAAAGAGACTGTAGTTATCTACAACCCTTATGGTTCTGTCTTTGTTCAAATGCATAAGTTCTTCCACGGATTTTTGAAATAACTTTCGGAGTTTATCATTGTCTGTTCCGTGTATTAGTCGTATGCGGTAAGCAAGATTGCTGGCTGTAGAGTATATAGCATATGGGTTGAGTATTTGGGTTCCCTCTATAATAAGGTTAATAAATGCCTCCTTAATTTCCCTCTCTGTCTTTTGCCTATATACGGGAACGGTAAAGTTCTCTACAAGAGATGTAAGTTGTTTAATCATAGTTGTGTGTCTTTCTTCATTTTGTTTTCTCATAATCAGCTCATATGATGCTGTCATGTATGTGGCTAGGTGTTTGGCTATTTCTATGTCCATGTCATCAAAGGCTGTAGAAGTAGAGAAGCTGTCAAGGTTAAGGTCTAGAAACATATGGCCTTTAACAATGACGGGTATCATGAGGTTGGATCGTAGCTGTAGGGCCTCAGGTAGCACATTGTTTATTGGGTCTTTATCCCTAAATGTTTCCAGTTCTTGGTCAGTTATAATACGGGGTATGCCTTTCATGAGTTTGTCTTCTCCCTGTCCATACCACTCTATCTTGGTTATATTGGTGTCCAGTGGTGGTAAGTTTAGTAGTACATCTTCGTCGTATCCAATAGCAGCAATAAATTTCATGCCAAGAGGGGTTTCTATAAGTGCTGATCCCTTTTCTGCTGCATCTATAAGGTCTATAGCTATCTCAAGATATTTATGGGTGATGTCTCTTAGAGATAGTGAACCTTCTGCAGATTGTAGAATAAGACATTTTCCTGCTTCTGTGGCCCGAAGTATCTTTTTTAGATGTATGGCATTGAGATATGAGTCTAAAACTAATCCCATGGTAGGCAATATTGCTAGGGCCTTTTCAAGATCTTCTTGAGTAAAGGTGGTTTTTCTGCGGGCAAGTACAACAATTCCATGCACCTTAGGAGGTCTACCTATGAGATCGCTTTTTGGCCCTATCGGTATGAGTAGGTATTTATCATCATCTGTTTGTTTTCCTTTCAGCTCTACCCCAGGGGGAAGGTTGGCTATACTGTTGAATATAAATGGCTTGTTTGTCTTTATAACATAGTCAACAAGACGTCCTTCCTTTTTCATGTATGGTAGCACTTTGCCCTGATATATACCCCTTAGCACGGTGTAGTAGATCATCCCCGTGCTTTCAATGTTACGGGCAAAACCACTGCCAACACAGGGGATCTTCTCTTCAAACTGCTTTACAATCCACTCTTCTACCTCTGTTTTGGAATGTGTTCTCACAAATTCCTCTACTAATTTTCGTATATTTATATCTATCACGGCTATGCCTCCCCTTATGTATTCTACAACCTGATAGAGGCAATGGATTACATATAGAATTGGGAATGAATTTTTATGAGTTGTTTTTATAATAAAAATAGGAGGTGATGTTTATGAAGAAAATGGTTGCCACAACTATTATTATGGCTATCGTTTTCATGACATTGCCGATAGCCGGTATTGTATGGGCGTCAGATAAGAAATATGTCAAGACAGGTACTATAGAGGCAACCTTCCCGAGGGTCTATGGTGATAAGCCCATTCATGTGAAACTGACTTACGAACTGAAAATCAATGATGATTGGAATGATGCATGGCCCTTCTACCTGAAGTATACAGCCGTTATTAGTGGTGATAATTGGTCTAAGACAGTTCAGTGGGAAGACGATGTGGGTGATTTTGACGCTCGGATCGGTATTTGGTCTTCTTTCCCCGATCAGCTGGAGTACCGCCATGAAAAATCTCTGAAAAATCCTGATGATAAAGAAGAATATTTAGAGTATCCATCTCAGCTATTTCTTGTTATAGATGCACCACCATTCTGGGGTGGTTCTAATGTGGGATTTAAAGCGTGGGCAAATAGCCAGTTTGCCAAGACAAAGGTATATCTTGCCCTTGAGTACACGGCAGTAAGGGATCTCCGTGTGTGGTACAAGTCTGCCAAGATTGATATAAAGCCACTGAATATTCCTGATCCAGATGGGGATAAGGTAATAGGCTACCAGTCTCGCTTGAGCTATTGGGTGATGACATCGGGAGATGGCAAATACTATTTGTCTGTTGATTTTCCACAGTATTCTTACTATGTTTTCCAATCAGGTTGGGTTGATATCCTATGGGATGACTCCCCTCTTCTCGCCGATAGTAAGTATGCATACTTCGTCTTGTTACCTAAGAGAGGTTATAGAGTCAATGAAGATATTGTCGGCTATGTATACAAGACACCATACAACGGTTCCTATATTAGACTTGTTGAAGCTCCCGGTGATAGCAATTATTTCATACCATATGCAACTGGTAGCAATATGGTGAAGAACTTACTTATTGGCAATGTTGGTGCTGAGATAGAACCAATTAAAGTTATAAAAAAGGGGCAATGGGTAAAATATGAAAATGATACAGTGAGAGCATTTATGGTGGAATATCCTTCTATCCCTTGGGGTCCTGTGTTTTCCAGCAGGGCATATGAATATTATTATGCATGGGACCAGTATGAGCCAGCGACATCTAAGTTCTGGACAGTGGGAGTGCAAAGGCAGTATACAGACAGCGAAGGTAAAGTCCAGACCACCGATTACTTTGTAAATGGCTACGGTTGTGCCGGTAGCTATAAAGGTTTCATAGAGAAGGGATTTTTATTTAAAGATTCTTATGATTGGAACTATGTACCTGCCGTTGATAGAACACTTATGGAAAAGGTCTATAGTGTGCCCGATGGATTCCTCAATCCATGTTATGCTTCCCGTACATTCCGCTACAAATGGCTTGCCGATTGGTTCTATAATGCCATATATCAGGATGCCAAGTATGAATATATACCCGGCAATGCATATATGGAAGTGGCGCTTGGGGATAAGCACATAAAAGCCTATCGTAGTGGCAAAGATGTGTCTCGTGATGTAGATGTACCAGCTCAGGTGGTAAACGGAAGAATGCTTGTTCCAGTAAGACACATAGCAGAGCCACTAGGTGCAAAGGTAGGCTGGGACGGCAAAGAGAGAAAAGTGACCATACAGCTCAATGGCCATACCGTAGAGATGTGGATAGACAACCCAGTGGGTAGGGTAGACGGTAAAGAATATACCATGCCCTCTGGCGTGCCACCGCAGATTATAAATAATAGAACGATGGTGCCTTTGAGATTTGTGGCAGAGGCACTGGGTGCCGAAGTGCAGTGGGACTTTTATTACAAGAAGGCCATTATTAAGTATCTGCCAGACACATATCCATCTCAATAAAATAAGGGGGGCCTTTGTGCCCCCCTTTGGTTTTAGGAGGTGATACGTATGGGTAATGTGCTTTTCTGGATACTTGTTATAGTAGCTGTATATATTGTGTGGGTTATTTTGTCTAAGCTTATTGACACTGTAAAAAGGAAGACTATTTACGGTGAGGGATGGACAGGTACACTGGTAGATTTTCGCTACAACATGGAGATAAAGAAAAACCGCTCTTATACCCAGCTTAGTGAAGCCTTTGCTAATCAGAAGGTTAAGTTGATTAAAGAAAATTTTGATAAGTTGGGGATAGGAAATCCTGAGGAATATGTAGATATACAGATTACCACCGAAGTTGAAGAAACGGTAGAGGTTGAAAACGATGAAGGTGAGACAGAATATGTTACAGAGACGAGGGGATACACAGAGAAACTGGATAAGACTCAGGTAAAGGCAATATTGGAATCTGGGGAGGTACCCCGCGGTTTTGGTGCCAATGTTCACTATGAGATAGCTATACCTTATGTAGAAGAAACGCTGGAGATGACATTTGATACGCCATCGGGTAAGCGCATAGCCATTTACAAATACAAAGCCTCTCTTGACGAGACAAGTTTTCGTTTGCCTCTCAAAGAGCTAACTCAGAAGTTGAAAAAAGGTGAGAAATATACCAAACAGCCTGAGCACCAGTTTATAGATGGCCTGGAGGTCAGAGGTGCTTCGGTAAAGTATAAAAAAGCATGATGCCCCAGGGGGTCCCCAAGGCCCCCTTTTTTCTGCATAAAGTTCCCCATTTGAACAAATAAATGAGCAAAATTGTTTGATTAAGCACTTTTTTGTTCATTTCCGGCTGTTTTGGTACGATTCCCCATGGTGTAAAATGAACAAAAAGGGGGGATAAATATTCTCTTGGTGCTTGTGAGGGAAATTTGTCAGAAAATAATATTTGTGGGTTTGTGATGAAGCTTATATAGGGATTGATGGTTGTGCTGTTTTTCTTCAAGACAAAATCGCTTCTCATAAAATAGCACAAGCCACAGTAAGTGAAATGCTGTATACAGTATATGGGGCTGAGTAGCAGGCATGATGTATGGTAGCCGGGTAGCCAGAGGTGGATATGGTATAGATGCAGAATGTATTTCTATTTTTCAATATGGTATTTAGATTGATATTTGCTTGAAACTTAACGACACATATTGTCACTACTTTGGTGAAATTTATGCAGTGTTAATTCTAAATAACACTTTTGCACCAAAATGTATATTGAAATTTTCAAAAAGGCTCCTCAGGAGGAGGCTTAAGCCTCCTCCTGAGGTATTTCGCTTGAAAGCATTATGTGGTTGTATTTCATTTCCAGTTCTTTTAGCACCATTGTAGAGAAGAGATATTCCTTTATGGCAAATGTCATGTTTAGTATGTCGTGAAGTATGAAGGCTATGAGTGCTACAATGCCTGCCTCGTATATGTTAAAGCCAAGTAGCATAGTGGTAGCAACGATAATAATTGCGTAAGAGCCTTTTATTGCCGGTGTGTTCATAGATAGGTATGGTTTTACAAATATTGTGCCTTTTAGTAGTTCTATGAATCTTTCCAGTATCATGGCTATGCCTATCATCTGCCAGAGACTATGACTCATTTATGCCACCTCCTTTAGGTTTAAATGCAGTAAGTTGGGTGATATGCTATAGGCATTTATTACCTGTATAGCATCGTGCACTTTGCCCTTTTCTGCAAAGTATTTGGCGGCCTCAAAGGCTCCTATCTTGGGGTATTTCTTATACACCTGTTGCAGTTTTTCATTGTCTACATGCTTTTTGGCTGCGATGATGTAGTCAAAGATGATGTTAGAAGGTGGC
>JAMORD010000130.1 GCA_027063755.1 bacterium
GGTGTATACCACCTCCCATTAACTTTATAAGTTTAGCTATACGCGATTAAAACTTTACAGCCTCTGGTACCTTAGGAAGACCGGGCATGGTCATGATATCGCCAGAGATAGGCACAATAAAGCCCGCACCGGCAGAAATCTTAATAGAAGACACCTTAAATGTATAAGGTTCTGTCGGCACACCCAGTATAGATGGATCATGGGTAAGGCTGTACTGGGTCTTTGCCATGCATATGGGTAGATTATCCAGTCCGATTTTCTTAATCCTCTTAAGAAGCTTCTTTGCCTCTGCAGAGAATGACACATCCTCTGCCCTGTAAACACGCTTTGCCAGCTTTCTAATCTTCTCCTCAATGGGGTCTTCAAGGTCATATACATAGTTTGGTGTGACTTCCTTGGCATTTTCAAGCACCTTTTCGGCCAGTGCTATACCTCCTTCGCCACCCTTTGCAAACACCTCAGAGAGTGCCCACTGGATACCGTGCTCATCAAGAAGTCCTGTAAGGGCATCAAGCTCGGCATCACTGTCGCCGGCAAACCTGTTAACGGCAACTACAGGCTCATATCCAAATGCACGCATATTCTCAACATGGGCAAAAAGGTTGACAAATCCCTTCTTCACAGCATCTACATTCTCTTCCGTGAGGTGTTTCTTCTTAACACCACCGTGATACTTCAGGGCTCTGATAGAAGCAACAATGACAACGGCCCTCAGTGGAAGGTTGGCCTTTCTCTGAACAATGTCAATAAACTTCTCGGCACCAAGGTCGCTACCAAATCCTGCCTCAACAACAACCCAATCTGCCTTTCTTAGGGCAATCTCCATGGCAATAATAGAGTTCGTACCGTGGGCTATATTGGCAAAAGGTCCGATATGGACAAAGACAGGTGTACCCTCACCTGTCTGCACAAGATTAGGCTTAATGGCATCTTCAAGAAGCAGTGTTGCCCCACCCTCTGCCTTGATATCTTTCACATATACAGGCTTCTTGTCTCTGTCAAAGCCAAGAAGAATATTACCTATACGCTCTCTGACCTCCTGTAGGCTAAGAGACAACCCAAGTATAGCCATAATCTCGGAGGCAGGTGTAATTTCAAAGCCTGTATTTCTTACAAAGTGGCTACCAATACCCACAATGATGTTTCTGAGACTTCTATCATTCATGTCAAGGACACGCTTCCATAGAATCTCATCGGCCGGCATATCCAGCTGACCAAAGTGAAGAGCATTGTCAAGCATAGCAGATATGAGGTTATGGGCTGATGTCACAGCGTGAAAATCACCGGTAAAGTGCAAATTGATCTTCTGGGCTGGCTCTACGGTTGCCTTACCTCCACCGGTGGCACCACCCTTAACGCCGAAGAATGGGCCCAGTGATGGCTCTCTCAGTGTGAGCATGGCATTTTTACCCATTTTTCTCAGGGCATCGGCAAGACCAATAGAGGTTGTTGTCTTGCCCTCACCGGCCGGTGTGGGGTTGATAGCTGTCACGAGAATGAGCCCACCGCGACGCTCACCCTCTTCCATATACTTCAGTGGCACCTTACCAATATACTTACCGTAAGGCTCAACCTCCACATCTATAAGCCGTGCAATCTCTGTAATGTCCTTCATCCTTCTCCCTCCCTTTCTCTGCAAACTTACACATTATATTTAATCACAAATTGTTATGAAATAACCTTGTATATAGAGGCCATCCCCAGTCTGAACCGTCTTTTTGTGCCATCGTCAAATTCTACCTTTATGCTGGCTGGCGGTATCACTTTTATGACACGACCATATCCAAACTGGTCTGAATACACCCTGTCTCCCTCTTTCAGCATAGAGATATCATCTGCCGGGATCTTATATGTTTCATTATCGTCAAACGATTCTTCACTTTCATCATCAAGGGCATACTCTATATATTCAATATATGGTGATGGCTTTCTCGCCACAGTATCACCCCATAAAGTGCGGTACTGGGCATATGTCACATACAGATGCTTTCGCGGCCTCGTCACGGCCACATAAAACAGCCTCTTTTCCTCCTCCTCATCATCAACATCGCGCCAGCCAAATCCTCCACGGCGATATGGCATATACCCGTCTTCAACACCTACCAGAAACACCACATCAAACTCCAAACCTTTGGCAGCGTGTATGGTCATAAGTTTCACACCATCTTTGCTGTCGGCTGTGTCTTGGTCGGTGCGTAGAGCCATCTCTGCAAGAAATTCTGAAAGTGTTTTTCCCTCAGCGTCGTAGGCAGCCATAATATTCATCAGTTCACCAATGTTCTCACGTCTCATATCCTCACCGGCATCTATAAGGTAATCAAGATAACCACTACCCTGCAAAACATCTTTCAGCAACTCAACAAGTGATATACCTTCTTCTACCATTTTTCTCCAACGGACAATATGACTCCACAGCCTCTTAAAGGATGCAGCACCCTTGCCAGAAAGCACCGATGCCAGCTGACTAATATCATCAACATCGTCAAAGTGTTTCCATAGCTTATCTTGAGAAACAGATCCTATACCACGGGGTGGCGTGTTTATAATACGCTGCCATGCCACCTTATCTCGTGGATTATGTATAACCGTGAGATACGAGATAACATCTTTTATCTCCTTGCGGGCATAAAAAGACACACCTTTGACAAGGACATAGGGTATACCGTATCTGCCCAGTACCTCCTCAAAATGGCGAGACTGTGCATTAACTCTATATAGCACCGCCATCTCCTCGTAGGGAATACCCTCAGATATGCTAAGAGAGTGTATCATATTAGCCACCTGGGTTGCCTCGGCATATTCATCGGAAACGGGGATAACCTGCACCTTACCATCTTCATCGGAGTGTGAGCGAACAGAAAAGCGGTGTCTCGTTGCCATAGACTGAGAGACACTATTGGCCACAGAGACAATCTTTTTGGCAGAGCGGTAGTTGATATCTAACTTGACAACTGTGGCATCTGGAAAATCCTTGAGAAAGGCATCAACATATTGGGGGGAGGCACCACGCCAACTGTATATAGACTGCTGAACATCGCCAACAACGGTAATGTTGCCATGGTCCTCTGCCAGATGTTTTCCCATAGAATACTGAACATCGTTGACATCTTGAAACTCGTCTATAAGCACGGCATCAAATAGATGTCTTATCTTTGCACCAAACTTTTCGTCTTCCAGTAGCATATGGGCAAAGCCCAGCAGGTCATCAAAGTCAAGCCTACCAGAAGCATACAGCTCAGAATGGTACATCTTGAAGAGGTCTCTATATCCTATAGGTAAATTCCAGTAATCGGGGGCATAGTACATTTCAAACTTATCAGGATCATATATTCCCCTGCGTTTGGCAAGAGAAACATCTTCAAGAAAGCGTGCCATGGCCTTCTTATCATCACCAGTAGACTTTACCTTATAGCCTCTTTCCTTGAAGATATTTTTTATCACCATAAGGCTATCGTCTCTATCGGCAACGGTAAAATCTGAGCCAAGGTTCATGTCCTTTAGTAGGAGTTTATCTATACGGCTACGGATAATGCTCTTTGCCTCATCTGAAGATAGATATCGTCTCAGTATCATCAGCGATGCCGAATGGAATGTTCGCACCCATGGTGGGGTAATATCCAGACCCATATACTGCTGAAACATATTATGGAGCCTTTCTTTCATCTCATCGGCAGCCTTATTGGTAAATGTCACGGCCAGTATGCGGTCGGGCTTTATGCCTTCATCGTATACAAGGTGAAGGAAACGGTAGGTCAGTACCCTTGTCTTACCACTACCTGCACCGGCAAGAACAAGCAAGGGCCCACGGGGGGCAAGTACCGCCTCACGCTGACGCTCATTTAGTGTGCTGTATATATCCACATATCTCACCCCTCTACATAAACTGCTTTATATATTAACACGGCAAAAAAGAAAAAGGGGGAGACACGCTCCCCCGTATATACTGGTGTAGGGTATATATCATCATTATGCATAGTGACATGCCACAAAGTGGCCTCCACCGATATCGCGCAGTGGTGGTTCCTGTGTCCGACATTTCTCTGTTGCATAAGGACATCTTGTATGGAAACGACAACCCTTTGGTGGGTTGATAGGAGATGGTATTTCACCCTGTAGAATAATACGCTCACGCTGATAATCTGGATCAGGAACAGGAACAGCAGAAAGAAGGGCCTGTGTATAGGGATGTTTAGGCTCTTCAAAGATGTGAGAGTTGTTTCCATATTCCATAATCTTACCCAGATACATAACAGCCACATAGTCAGACATGTGTCTAACAACGGCCAGATCGTGGGCAATAAACAGGAATGAAATACCATACTTCTGCTGAAGTTCAATCATAAGGTTGATAACCTGTGCCTGAATGGACACATCAAGAGCAGAAACAGGCTCGTCTGCAACAATAAATTTAGGCTGAAGTGCCAGAGCACGGGCTATACCAATTCTCTGTCTCTGACCACCAGAAAACTCGTGGGGATACCTTCTGGCATATTCCGGTCTCAAACCGACAACCTCCAGCAGTTCATAAACACGCTTCTCTATTTCATCCTTTGTCATCTTGGTATGAACAACAAGTGGCTCTGCAATAATCTCACCTACAGTCATTCTTGGATTAAGAGAGCCGTATGGGTCTTGGAATATCATCTGCATCTCTTTTCTAAACTCAAGCATCTGGGAAGGCTTGAGATGTGCTATATTATGCCCCTCAAATAGTATCTCACCTGCAGTGGGCTCAATGAGCTTCAATATTGTTCTACCAACAGTGGTCTTACCAGAACCAGATTCACCAACAAGACCAACTGTAGAACCGTCATAGACATCAAACGATACATCATCAACGGCCTTAACATGGGCAACAACCCTTCTCATGAGTCCTGCTCTTATGGGAAAGTACTTCTTTAGGTTTCTTACCTGAAGTATTGGTGTAGCCATCTACCGCACCCCCTTATACATACTTCCAACATCTGACGAAGTGCCCGGGCTCCACCTCAACCAGCGGTGGTTCCTCGGTAAAACACTTCAGTTCTTCCGTTGCTACCTCACATCTGGTATTGAAGCGGCAACCTTTAGGCATATTCATTGGATTAGGAACTGTACCAGGAATAGAAGGCAGTTTTTCTTTCAAACGCCCCACATCAAGTCTTGGAATAGACTTTAGCAGACCTATAGTATATGGATGCAGTGGATTCTTGAATATCGTATGAACATCGGCATACTCAACAACCTTACCAAGGTACATAACAGCAATACGATGTGTATATTGGGCAACAACACCAAGGTTATGGGTAATGAGTATAAACGATGTACCAAATTCCTGCTGTAGCTGTTTCATAAGCTCAAGAATCTGCGCCTGAATGGTAACATCAAGGGCCGTTGTAGGCTCATCGGCAATAATAAGATCTGGATTCAGCATAAGGGCCATGGCAATAACTACACGCTGACGCATACCACCAGACATCTCGTGGGGATACTCATCTACACGCTTTTCAGGTGCGGGAATACCAACCTTGGCAAGCATCTCTATAGCACGCTCACGTGCCTCCTGCCTGGATACATCGGGCCTGTGAGTAAGCACAACCTCCATAAGCTGGTCACCTATGGTAAACAGAGGATTAAGGGCCGACATAGGCTCTTGGAATATCATAGATATCC
>JAMORD010000131.1 GCA_027063755.1 bacterium
CTTTCAATCTCTTTTTGTCTTCTTCAAGTTTAGCATATGCTTGTTTTATCTCTTCTTCTCGTTTGCGTAGCTCTTCATCTTTCTTTTGCCATTCTTCTCTTTTCTTACGAACAATGTTGACTAGTGGGCCAAACAGATAACGTTTAAATACGATATAGAGGAGCAGCAGGTTGAATATGCTGGCAAGAAGAGTTATCCAGTTAATGCTAAAGTTCATATGCATAACTCTTCTAACCTCCTATTAGCTTCATAAAAGGATTGGCAAATAGCAAGACAAGCGATACAGCGAGCACATAGATAACAAGTGATTCAATAAAAGCCAGAGATAATAGGAGCATTCTGTTAATATCACCTGTTGCATCGGGTTGTCTTGCTACACCTTCAACGGCTTTTGATGCAAGCATACCCATACCTAAAGCAGCTAAACCTGCTGCTATCCCCAGTGGGAACGATACAGAAATAATTGTTGCTACAAGACTACTCATTACTTCCACCTCCTTCTTCTATCATAGAACCGAGATAAACAATTCCTAATGTAAAGAAAATATATGCCTGAATAAACCCTGTAAACAGCGATAAAGCTATCATGGGAACAGGTAGGAAAAATGGAGCAAGTAATGACAGTATAGCCACGACAAGATGCTCTCCACTAACATTACCATAAAGACGTAGGGATAATGAAACTACACGAGTTAGATGTTCTAATACATTCAATGGAAACATCCACCACATCGGTTCAAAGTATATTTTTAGGTATTTTTTAATTCCAAAATGTCGTATGAACCATGTGTGTATCCACAAAAGCATTCCAATGGCAAGTCCCCCGGTAACGCTAATATCTGCTGTTGGTGTTCTGAAAGGTATATTCATAGCTTCAAATGTTGTACCGAATAGATCGCCAATCCAGTTGGATGTAAGAATGAATATGAAGACAGTGGCAAGAAAGGGCATTGCGTCTTCGGAATAATCTCCAAGAAAACTTCTTCCATAGTCTACGAGCCAGTCCCAGATAATATGTAATACAGCGGATGATGTTGATGTGGGTTCTCGCTTAGCAGTACGCGTAAGCAAGAAGACAATAATGATAAGCAGCAAAGATATTGCCGCCATGGATAGAAGCAATACAATTGTTTCCTCAGTCGTAAGTCATCCCTCCTTGTTGCTTTTTCTCTTCATCGTTTCTTTTATAAATATATCAAATGAGATGTATATACCCAATGCCACAAACCCCAAGGTAAACATAACTCTGGTGTGCAACCATTTGTCAATATAGTGTCCTATAAAGAATCCTATAGCCATACCTGTGAGAAGTGTAATACCAAAACCATAGGCATTAGAGAAATGTCCCCAAATTTCCTTCCACTGTTTCTCTTTTATAGCTTGTTTCCGTTTGATCTCTTCTTCTTTGATGAATCTTCTTGGTCTTCGTCTTGTCATATCACATCACATATATATTCTACTCCTAATACATATTGTTGTAAAATGTTAAAGCGTGCGAGGTGATATGTAGGTGGATTTCGGTGTTGTAAAAACTGTAGAAGTAAAGGGTAACCCTTATGAAATGGGAGTCTTACAGGGCGAATATTTTCGCGATGAGATTAGACATGCTGCCGATACGCTTCTCACTTTGCCGTCTTTGAGGTCATTAAAACCTCAGTGGATGCCTAATGCTGTTTTTCAGTATATTGCCGGTAAAAAAGTGTGGAAGCCCTTTGTGAGATATATGAGATATACCCCTGATGTTTGGATGAGGTTTGGTGGTTTGGTATCGGGGAGTGGTGTGTCTAAGGAATATGCCGCTTTTCTTCATATGGGAGAGGTGCTGCTTAACCGTGCCACATATGATGTTCCTACAGATGCGTGTACGGGGATAGCCATTTTGCCTAATATGATGGGAAAAACTGTTGTTATAAAAAACTTTGATTATCCCCCTGAGATTCGTCAGTTTAATCTGCTTAGAAAGTCTATACCTAACGATGGTATTCCGTCTATTGAACTTACTAAGACACCTGTTGCCATAGCACATGATGGTATGAATGAAGAAGGTCTTGTTGTGCTGTATAACTATGCTGCATCTATTTATGATTCTGAAGATGGCCCATTACTGGGAGCTCTTGTACAACATGTTCTCAATACTGCACACAATGTTGATGAGTCAGTAGATATCATTATGCGTTATCCAAAGGCACCAAGCTCTGGTATTTTCCTATTGGCAGATAAGAAAAAGGCAATTGCCATAGAAATATCTCCCAAGCGGAAAATGATAAGACAGCCTTTTGATAATCTCTTTGTGATCAATACCAATCATTATCAGGTACCTCAGATGAAAGATGATCAAATACCAGAAAATGCAGTATTTCGTAGTGGACCAATGAAGGGTAGGATGATACTGGAAAGTTCATTTGCAAGATATGACAGGGGGATGAAATTGCTGACAAGGGGAGTAAAAACGCTTGATGATGTTTTTGCCATTGCCAGAGATCATGGAGAAAGTGGGATTCCCAGTAATAACACCATATGTAGACATGGAGAGCCATCTTCTGCAACTATAGTGTCTGCTATCTTCATACCCGAAGATGGCGTTGTTTACTATCGTGGAGGTAATCCTTGTGAAGGCCCGTATGGGCGTATAACATTTTAGTGTGTAAAAACCAAAACATATAAAAGGAGGTGTGCCAGCATGAAAAAAGAGCTGGGTGTAGCACTAATTATTTTGGCCCTTATTGTAGGGTTTGTCGTCGGTATGGGATTTGGTAAACCTGTAGCTCCTCAACAGGAGAGTCAGACCCAAAATCAGCAGGAAGTACAGGTAGGAGAAGTAAAGAATGTGGCTATTCTTCTAACCAGTGATATTCAGAGTCAGCTTTTCCCCTATGATACCAAGAAAAAAATTACTGTAAATGGGGAAAAGGTCAAGGTTGCAGTCACGACAGGTGGTTTTACCCGCATTGCTAGCCTTGTAAAGGGTATTAGAGATATTTCTGATGGAACGCTTGTTGTTGATACGGGAGATCTATTTGCAGGTCCTGTTTTTACAACATTCCATGGTATTCCTGAAGTTGAGGCTATGAACGCCATTGGTTATGATGTTCTTGCTCCTGGAAATCACGAGTTTGACCAGGGTATTGATACTATGGTCAATGCTCTGAAGAATGCTAAATTTGCTGTTCTTATTGCCAATGCCAAGACAACGCATGATGGCTTGAAAAACATTATTAAACCTTACATTGTCAAAGACATTGCCGGTGTAAAGGTTGGTATTTTTGGACTCATTACCCCTGATCTACCCCGTATTACCAATGTGGGTACCGCTGTAACTGTTGATGATCCTATTGCAGTTGCCAAAGAAATGGTAAAGAAGCTGAGGGACGAAGAAAAGGTAGATATTGTTATTGCTGCAACACATATAGGTACACCACTTGATGAGAAATTGGCAGAAGAAGTTCCCGGTATAGATATTATTCTTGGTGGACATACCCACGATGTCCTTTATGAGAAAAAAGGTAATACCATTATTGCCCATGCCGGTGCTAAGGGTGAAGTGCTTGGATATCTCAATATAAAAGTCCAGGATGGTAAGATTATTGACTCTAAGTGGACCCCTATTTTTATGGGAGAAGATCCAGAGGTTGAGAACACACTTGATTCTTACAAGGCTAAACTTGCAGAAATCTATTCTGCAACCATTGGATATACCAAGGTTGATCTTGATGCCAGAAAGAGTGTTGTGAGAACAAAAGAGTCTAACCTTGGTAATCTTATTACCGATTCTTGGATGGAGAGATTCCCTGAGGCCGATCTTGCCATTACCAACGGTGGCGGTATTAGGGGAGATAGAATTTATCCTGCAGGTGTGATTACATACCAAACACTTATAAGCATACATCCATTTGGCAATACTGTGGTGATGGTTAAGGTTAATGGTAAGGATCTCAAGCAGATATTTGAGATTGCTGGTAGTGCTCTAAGAGTAGAAGGCGATGGCTGTGAGGATGCCAATCGTGCACCAACCGGTGGTTTCTTGCAGGTTAGTGGTGTAAAGGTAACATATGACCTATCTAAGGCTCCATTCTGTGCCGAGTATGACGGTAGAGAGGTTAAGAAGGTTATTAACCCCGGTGAGCGTGTAAAGGAACTGCTTGTTTATAATAAAGAAACAGGAAAATATGAGCCTGTTCAGGATGACAAGACATATACGATTCTTATCAACTCCTGGATGGCCGGTGGTGGTGATGGTTATTATATCTTCATGAATAAGGACAAGGTTGATACAAACCAGACCATTCCCGATGTGCTTATGTACTATGTTAAGAAACATTCTCCAATTGCACCTAAGGTTGAAGGTCGTATTACAGAGGTTGGAGGAACACCTCAGTGGGAAGACTAATATAGTCTGAATTTTAGTGATGCAAAGCGGGGAGAAATTCTCCCCGCTTTTTTGTTTTTGGTAAGATATACATATATGTACTGTATAGGAGGGTGAGGGAAATGGGATTTATAGCGTTTATGACAGATTGGGGGTATACTCATTATGTAGCCCAGGCTAAGGCTGTTATTTATAGGGTATATCCTCAATCTGAAATTATTGATATTACCCACAATATTCCGCATTTTGATATCAGGGCTGGTATGCATATACTCTATCGTATACACAAAGATTTTCCAGAGGGAACTGTTTTCTTGGCAGTGGTAGACCCTGGTGTTGGTACTCAGAGAAAGGCTATCGTGGGTAAATTTGGTGAATATTACTTTGTGGCCCCAGACAACGGCATTATGTCAATGATACTGAGAGATTACCCCGATGCAGAGGTCTACTCTATTGAAAATAGGGAGTATTTTTACCTGAAAGAACCTACATATACATTCCATGGTAGGGATATATTTGCACCTGTGGCAGCCCATATACTAAGGGGAGTAGCCCTTGATAAATTTGGCTCCAAGGTAGAAAATCCTGTCATGCTTGATGTATTTAAACCTAAATGGGATGGTAGACATCTTAAGGTAGAAGTGGCATATGTTGATGATTTTGGCAATGTTCAGCTTTACCTGAAAGATTTGCCTTGGGATGAGAAACAATATCCACAGGTGTGGGTCAGAGGGTTTAGAGCCAAACTTGTTAAGGCCTATGGTGATGTTCCAGCAGGTACTATGATTTTCCATAGGGAAAGTAGTGGCTTCTGGGAATTGGCCGTAAGTGGCGGTAATGCGGGAGAGGCCCTCAGGGTGAAATCAGGGGATATTATTGAAATTATTCCTGTAGACTAAAAGCACCTTTACAAAAAGTTTACAAAAAGGGGGGAGTGGAGCGGGCTTTATGCCCGCCCTATTCTATTTTGATGCGGGGATAACGATATCTCTTAAGTTTTCAGGAAGACCAGACTTATTACCGGTGTACTGTGGCGGGTTAATGGCTGGCTGTCCGTTTTGCTCAAGAATGTCAAGTCCCTTGGTTAGCACAAAGTGAAGGAACTTTTCGGCCAGTTCCTTGTGAGGTGCTCCGTTTATAAGTGTAATACCATAGACAATGGGTTTACCATATACGGTGTATTTGCTTCCATCAGGTTTTGTTAGGGTTATGCTTGCTGTCTTATAAAAGTCTGCATATTGGATAGATGACAAGTTAAT
>JAMORD010000132.1 GCA_027063755.1 bacterium
GCGTGGGTGTTTCAGGTGTCATTTGACCCCCTTCTTGTTGCAGTGGCTGTTGGAAAAAGTAGACATACACTTGAGGGGATTAAAAGGGCGGGTAAATTTGCCGTGTCGCTGATGTCGGAAGACAACATTGATATTGTTTTACGCTTTGGTAGCAAATTGGAAAATAAGTGGTCTGGTATACAATATACCCTTATTGACGATGTGCCTGTGATAGATGGTGCCATTGAATACTTTACGGCAGAAGTGGTGAATAGGGTGGAAACTGGGGACCATGTGCTTGTGATAGGTGAGGTGTTGACAGAGAAAACTGTAGAAGATGATAAACCACCTATTCTATACAGCGATGATGGGTTGATATTTATAAGAAATATGGAGATCAAGGAGTTTTAAAAGAGAAAAGCCCCCGCATGTGTGGGGGCTTTTCTTACCAGTATAGTTATATTATGGTTTGCGAATACGCGCGAGTAGTTTCATGATTTCAATCTTGGCTTTTCTGAACTTTTCAAATAGATTGTGCTCCTTGAGATAAGACATGAGTTTACCATTATCTACTATCCGTTTGGCTTCATCAAGGGATATATCTGCAACTTTGCCAAGTATAACAACCGTCGTGGCATATCCTATATTCTTTTCTTCAATAAGGCCTAGAATCTCATCTTTGTCAAATCCAGACCAGCGGGCAAGTACATCTGCTATCTTCTCTTCTAAATTTTCTTTGATGTTCTTGGCCTCTTGTTTGAGAAACTGCATAACTTCCTGTCTCGCTGTCTGGAATGTTTCTGTGAGTTCATTTTCTTCAAGATATTTTCTGAGGTTTCCAGATACAACGATGCTTGCCGATGTCTGAAGGTCTATATTTCCTACCTTGGCAAGGACAACGGCGTTAATAGTGCGGGCTGGATTGAGACGGAAGTCTCTTTGTACGCTCACTATAGTTTCTGTGGGAATACCCGACCAGCCTGCAAGGACATTTACAAAATCCTTCCATACTCTGCCCTTGATGCCAGGTATTTTCTTCTGTTTTCCTTGCTTGTATAAATCTCTCATGAATTGTTTTAGCGATTTAAGTGCTCCCATGAATTTTTCTTGCAAATTATTCTGCTCCACATATTCTTTGAGTTTGCCTTCGGCGACAATCTTTGCAGCTTCCTCAAGAGATATATCTCCGGCCTTGGCAAGTACAACGGCATTGATAAGCTGAGAAAACCTCATCTTATATTCTCTTTGTACGGCTACTATGTCACTTACAGAGAAACCAGACCATCGTGATAGAATGCCTAACAGTTGTTCTGGAGATGGTTTGCGACCTTTATCGCCTCCTCCTCTACGCATAGGTACCTGGACTGGTGCTTGGCTTACACTACTAACTGTTTGTGAATTGTCAGATGATGCATAAACGGTGTCTGGTGCAGAAAACACCATAGGACTGATAAAGATTGCCAGGGCCACGAGCCCCGCCAGTAATGCCATTCCAATCTTCTTCATACTCCATCCCTCCTTCTTGTTTTTTGGTTTTTCCACATATATATACGCAGGCATGAGACACTTTGTGACACTTCTGTGAAAGGTGTTTCTATATAGCATTTATAGTAAAATAAATCACACTTGTAAAAACAACTTTATGAGGAGGTGCACCGTTATGATTGGAGGTATATCTACAGTTGTAAAGCGTATTATGGACCATATGTCACTTGTTGAAAAGACCCTTGAGGCTTTCAATGAAGTGCTTAAGCAGTATCTGAAAGAGGATATGGACATTAATGAACTATCGGGACTGATGAAACTTGTACATGATCTTGAGGGACAGGCTGACGACATGCAGGAAGAGGCCACTGAGTCTATTATGCATTCAAGACTTCTTCCTGAAACGAAAGTGGAGCTCATGAGACTGGTTGATAGGGTTGACGGTGTAGCCAATAAGGCGGAGTCTATTGTAGACCATGTATTTCTATTTGCCCATCTAAAGTTTCCTGAAGATATGAGGGGTCAGCTTGCCCAGATAATGGATATAACAGTAAAGCAGATGAAGGCTGCTAAAGAGATGGTCAAGTTCCTGTTTGAAGATTTTAAAAAGGCCAAGGCCAAGGCCGAAGAGGTTGATGAATTTGAGTCTGAAGTTGATGGATTGGAAAGGGCCCTGATAGCCGAGCTGAGAAAGTGGGATGTATCTATTGCAGAGAAATATGTATATCTCAACTTTATTGAGAAGCTTGCCGATATTTCCGATGCCATAGAAGATGTGGCCTCTGTGGTAGAGCAGATTATAGCTATAAGACAGATCTAAAGGGGGGAGCTGACATGAAGTTCCCCATATGGTTAAAATCGTATGGTCCTCTATCTTCAGGTCTTTATCTCGGTTGGGCTCTTGGTACCAATGATGCTGCCAATGTCTTTGGCACGGCTGTTGCCACGAGGGTTATACCATTCTTGTGGGCTGGTGTATCTATTCTTATATTTGCAACAGTGGGTGCTGTGCTTGAGGGGTATGCCGGTTTTCAAACGCTTGGTAAGTTTGGTGCCATGACGCCGTGGCAGGCATTTTGGATAGCACTTTCTGCTGCTCTGACTGTGACCCTCATGACTTATTGGGGTTTGCCTGTATCTACATCGCAGGCTATTGTTGGTGCTATCATTGGTGCCGGGGCTGTCAATGGCACACTGGATCTCTCTCCGCTGGGTAAGGTTGTTATTTCTTGGGTATCTACACCCATTGGTGCTGGAATCATAGCATTTCTTTTGTACTTTATACTAAAACCGCTGATTCTGAAGTTCTCAAAAGGCCTCTTCGGTTGGGATAATTTCATTTTTTGGGGACTACTTATATCGGGTATATATGGTGCATATTCGCTTGGTGCCAATAATGTGGCTAATGTTATGGGAGTATTTGTCAATGCGGGAGCTGTTTCTCCCTTTATGGGGGCACTTCTGGGTGGACTTTCCATTGGTCTTGGAGCACTTACATATGGAAAAAAGGTTATGGAGACAGTAGGTGGGGGTATTGTTAGACTTTCACCGTATACGGCACTGGTTGTTGTGCTTGCTGAAGCCATTACAGTTCACTTCTTTGCCGTTGTTGGTGTACCTGTGTCTACCTCTCAGGCTGTTGTCGGTGGGGTTATTGGTGTCGGTTTTGTAGAAGGTGTTAATCGTATAGATAAGCAGACTGTAAAAAAGGTTCTTTTCGGGTGGATAGGTACTCCCACAATAGCGGGTATATTATCTGCAATTATCATGTTTTTGGTCAATCTTGCATCGTAGATCTCGTTACAGGGACTGAGAGGGGAGGCATAGCCTCCCCTTTTTTTGTGGTATAATACCCTTCACGCTTAAAGGAGGTAGTGCCCATGTGGTGGACCGTATCTTCTGGTGCCTTTTTAGGCTGGACACTGGGTTTTAATGATAGTGCCAATGTTGTTGGCACTGCTGTTGCCGTGCGTATCATACGCACGACACTGGCTGGTATTATTATGTTTGTCTTTGCCACACTGGGTGCTACTCTCTTGGGACATTATGGTTTTACCACACTGGGTAATTTGGGAGACCAAACGCCTCTTACCGCTTTTTCTATAGCGCTTGCTGCGGCTATAGCCGTGAGGTGGATCAATCGCTATGGTATACCTGTTTCTACATCACAAGCCGTTGTAGGAGCCATAGTGGGTATGGGAATAGCTATGGGACATGTTAACCTTTCCCCACTTACGAAGATATTTCTGGCGTGGATATTTACCCCTATCGGTGGGGCACTATTTGCCTATATCCTGTTTTTTGTGCTAAGGCCCATAACAAGACCTTTTCGTAAATCTATATTCTCATGGGATAACATGATATGGTGGGGTATGGTTATTGTTGCATCTTATGGGGCTTTTTCTCTTGGTGCCAACAATGTTGCCAATGTAACAGGTGTGTTTGTCAAGGCGGGGGTTTTAACACCATTCTGGGGGGCGTTTATCGGTGGCCTCTTTATAGGTCTTGGTGGTCTTAGTGTTGCCATATTTAGGGGAGCATCGGGTAAGCTTTTTAACACTGTGGGAGGCGGTATTGTTAAACTTGACAGCTATACAGCGCTTGTGGCTGTTCTTGCGGAATCTATTACGCTTCTTATCTTTGCCCGTATAGGTGTGCCCGTGTCTGCCACTCAGGCTCTGGTGGGTGCTGTTATTGGTGTGGGACTTGCAGAGGCACCGCATAGAATTAACCTTGGGGTGCTTCGCAATGTCATTACATCGTGGTTTACATCCCCACTATTTGCCGGTGTGCTATCATTCCTTATGGGAATGACTATAAAAGTTATGGGGTGGTAACATGGAATTGACGCTAAAACAGATGCTGCAATGCTTGGAGCATGCAATATGCTATCTTGCCAAAGATGAAGATATTCAATGGCTTTTGCCTCGCATAGAGAGGGTGCTAAATTACCTGTCAGACCTTCCCAAGGGTGATGATAGAGACTTTGTTGAGGGTATAAGGGCCTTTTTTGTCAACTATAGAGATATGTATAGACAGGTTGGGGTAAGGAAAAAAGATGCTGCTCGGAATTGGGTACAGATTATCAGGCAGTATCGCCATCATATGGGGGAGTAGCCTGTAAAGCCTCTTTTACAACTTTGACAACTTTCGGGTCGTAGTATATGCCGGCATATTCCTCAAGGTGAGATATAGCTTCTTTGTGGGTATACTGAGTTCCATATACCTTAGGTAGTGTCATGGCTGTGTATGTATCAAGCACTCTCAATATACGGGCTAGCAGTGGTATTTCCTCTTCTACAAGTCCGTGGGGATATCCGCTACCATCGTAGTTCTCGTGATGATACAACACTGCCGTGCCTACTTCTGTGGGTATTTCAGGAAAATCTTCAATAAACTGCTGGCTATATACGGTATGTGTTTTAACAATATCCCACTCTTCAGACGATAGAGGAGATCTTTTTAGTAATATGTCTGGTGAAATATAGAGTTTCCCTACATCGTGGAATACAACGGCAAGTCGAAGATCAATGCCACTGATGGGAAATTTATCTTCTATTTGGCGAGATATATTTAGCATGGTCCGCATCTGCCCTTTGGGTTCTATGCCTAATTCTTCCATGGTTGTAGGTAATATCATGCTTAATCGTTTGATGATCTGGATGTGTATCTCTATGTCGTCAAGATAGTCTTTGACAATATTCATATTGCGAAATATGGCTAATATAGCCTTCTTTTCTATGTGAGATAGCTCTTGTTTGTGAATGACGACGATATCTATGCCAGACTCTCGTAATTTGCTGGCAAACATATCCTTGTCTAAAGGAATAATGTACTTTTTCTGGAGGCGATATATTACATCTTTAATGTCTATATTTTTTGCCTCCTTGAGCGTGATGATATTTTTATTGGTTATGCCATATAGGCCTTCTATATTGCTAAAGTTTTGGAATATGCTTTTAAGAGATTCCCACACTGATATGTTTTCTTGACTTGTCTCAGTAAGTACCGTGGAGAATGTAGATATAGCAGATTTGATAAAAGAAAGCTGACGGGTAGATGTGTCTTTCAGTGTTCTGTGAGTGATAATCATTCTCAATATACTTAATA
>JAMORD010000133.1 GCA_027063755.1 bacterium
CTACCATAGCAAAGTATATTATCGCCGATATCATAGATGACAAGAGCACTATATATCTCTACACCATTCCATTTTCTGGTGATATATCATCAGAAACAATATACACAAAGGGGAATAGCGATGTTCTCTATGGAAAGAAAGTAGACAGTGGCATGTGGATTGTATTAGGTGATTTGGAATATCCACCTAAATACCCACTAACATTTGTCTACATTACTAAAAGCGGTGAGGTTGTACCATATACAGAGCAATATCTCGGTGACACACCACCCATATACTAAGACTGGCTCGCTTTAAACATAGAAACATCAGCCCAAAACAGCCTGTGGGTGCAAACCACTAGTCAAACTATAGTTTTATATCCTTCTGGCGAACATCATTTCTTTGGTATAACAGGAAGTGACCTTATACCCTATAAAGACGGCGTGCTTACATCTATACCTACCGGTGGAGGCAAATTCAATACAAGGTGGCACATTGCATATATCACGGGCGACGGCATACAGTGGCAAACAAGAGACTTCCTGAAAGGTTATATACTGGGCTACAGTGCCACCCCCAACAGCATATGGCTAAAACTTATAAAAGACAAGATATATGCGCTTTACATGGAAAACCGCACACTATATCTGCTAACACTTGACAGCACGGGACATGTATCTAAAGAGGAAGTGGCAACACTACCCACGGAAAAACACACAACATATGGAATAGTGCCGGAATTGAGTAAAAGCCTACTCATCATAGCAGCAGAAAAACACGATATAGAACATAAAGACTTTGATTTGTACGATATTGCCATAGCCAGAGTATCAATATCAGGTAGTAGTTTTCAGATAAAAACACTGGTGCCTTACATACTATGGTCTCACTAAGGGAAAAGAGGGGAATGCCAATACCTTCTTGCACCAAAGTATAAAAAAAGCAAAGTGGAGAGCATGGCTCTCCACTTTGTATAAGCAGGCTTCTACTTTATCTCTCCTGCAGCCTTCAGTGTAAGACGAGAGGCCAAGGGACCAATGATTTCGTGGAATATCGTAGCACCAATGGTAATGCTGACAATCAAAGCACCATATTGATGAAACTCGGGCTTAGATGCAAATAAAAGGGAAAGACCAATAACAATGCCACCCTGAGGTATAAGGCCACCGGCCGTATACTTCTTGACCTTTTCGCTGGCACCGGACAGTGAAGCACCTATGTAAACACCAAGAAACTTACCGACAGCACGAAGGAGAACAAATATAATAGAAACGATAATAGCACCACCCAGTACAGAGAAATCAAGTTTCAAACCTGAAACAACAAAAAACACAATAAATACCAATTCCATAATATGGTCAGTGACGGCAAATACCTGATTTTTACGAGAACACCAGTTAACAACAACAGCACCGGTTGTCATAACAGCAAGAAGACTATCAACATTCAAAACCTGTCCCAAACCAAACACTAAAAACAGCATACCCAACACTACAGGAAGCATCAATGCGTCTTCATCGTGCCCCTCAACAAGATGCACCATGTATTTAAAGACAATACCACCAACCAATCCTAAACCAATAGAAAGCAATATATCTTTCGTTGGGTCAAGCACCAAAGATGCAACCTCTATCTTTGCCCCGCTAAGGAGAACAGCAGAAAGGGCAGTGGCTATAGAAAAGTTGATAATACCCAGGGCATCGTCAAATGCCGCAACCATCATAATCATAGAAGACACTTCTCCACGGGCTTTATACTGCTTCATGACAGCCAATGTAGCCGATGGATCTGTTGGAGCTGCCAACGCCCCCATAACAAGTGCTATGGCCAAATCTACACGCCAGTATCCATGAAACATCCCCGTAAAGTGGAAAAACAGATAAAGACCAGTGACAACAGCAAGAAAAGCCATTTCCGCCTCAAAGAATGTGATATATGCTACATTCTTCCCCAACCTCTTTATGGCATCTATGGCAAGAGAACCACCTACCTCAAATGTAATAACGGCCAATGTAAGATTGGTAAGAATTGTAGAACTTTTGACAAAAGTTCCTTCTATAAGGTTAATATGGAAAACATGATGCATAGTGAAGGGATTTAAAAGCAAACCGGCAAATATATATCCTGTCACACGGGGTAAACCTATCTTATTTACCAAAATACCAAACAGATATCCCGTAAGGATTAATATGGCAACTTCTAATATGACACTTTGCATACCACTCACCTCCTCTACCTCTTAAGCACATAATCATAATAATATCACCAATCAGAGAAATATAAATGGTTATACCCCTGTTTCCAACAATAAAAAAGTGTAGTATAATAAACAAGCCACGGGGGAGCTTCCGTAAGGAGGCTGAGAGGGGCTCAGTCCCGACCCCTGGAACCTGATCCGGGTAATGCCGGCGTAGGGAGTGGCACGAGACAGACATATCTGCCCCGTGCCCTCCCCGGAAAGGGGAGGTAGTATGAAAAAACATATATGGTGGTTGTTTGGTCTGGTGGCTGGGGTAGTGCTACTGACACTACCTATTTGGTGGGTTTCACTACTTGGCTTTGCACTTATCACCATATCGGCTACAGTACTATTTAGAGATAATCACACTATATTGAGGATTCTCGCTTTTCTCTTATTTATACTTCTGTGGTGGGATATCACCAGCCACCTACACCTCATGGAATCTTATATTCTTCCATCTCCCGGTGATGTATGGCACATCATCGTGTCTCAACATACCATCATAGCTAAGCACCTGTGGTACACGCTGTCTATATCTTATGTCGGTCTTTTACTATCTCTACTATTTGGCACACTACTGGCCATTGTTATGCATGCCATAAAACCTCTGGAAGATTTATTCTATCCGCTTATGGTCTTGTCTCAGGCCACCCCAACCATAGCCGTTGCACCGCTTATAATATTGTGGTTTGGATTCGGAAAGTATCCCAAAATCGGTGTTGTTGTATGGGTAACATTCTTCCCCATCACCGTCAATACACTTCTGGGCCTCCACTCCATAGACAAGGACATGGTAGATGTCATGAAGGCCATGGGTGCAAGCAGATGGCAGATATTCAGGCACATTACACTACCCCACACACTGGCATATACACTAACGGGGCTTGAGATAACATCTCCCTACGCCATACTCGGTGCCCTTACCGCTGAGTGGATGGGCACAACTCAGGGACTGGGACTATACATAAAGAGATCATTCTCATCGTTTGAACTTCCCCAAGTCTTTGCCGGAACCATAATCATTACCGTGTTCAGCCTCCTAACATGGGCTACCGTGGCATATATCAAGAACATCTTCACCAAATGGAGAGAAGGAGGGAATATGTTATGAGAAAGAAGTTTTTAACCTTGATGGTGATGCTATTGGCTATCTCTATCATGCTGGTGGGGTGCGGTGGTGCAACAAACACCAATAATGGAAAAACTGCCTCAGAAACCCAAACATCTACCCAGTCTCAAAGCGCATCTCAAACAGAAACATCTTTCACCAAGCTACCCCAGAAGACCAAGGTTGTTCTCATGCTTGATTGGACACCAAATACCAACCACACGGGCATATATGTAGCCCTTGACAAAGGATATTTTGAAAAGAGAAACCTTGATGTGGAGATTATACAGCCATCTAATGTATGGCCTGAACAGGCCGTTGCCGGTGGAAAGGCACAGTTTGGTATTTCTTTCCAAGGCTCTATGACCAAATATGTCGTCAAAGAGGGCGCACCCCTTGTAGCCATTGCCGCCATAATTCAGCACGACACATCGGGCTTTATCTGGCTAAATGACAGTGGCATTGAGACCCCCAAAGATTGGGAAAACAAGAAATACGGAGGCTGGGGAGGTTCTTCTGAAAAGGCCATGATCTCTTACATCATGAAAAAGTATGATGCAGACCCAAGCACCGTGCAGATGATAGAGCTCGGTGTGTTTGACCAAATCACCGGCCTTGTCAAGAAAGCATATGACTTTACTTGGATATTCTACGGATGGGAAGGCGTTGATGCAGAGCTCAGAGGACTTGACTTTACATTCTTTGACCTTAGAGAGCACTATCCAGAGCTTGACCACTACAGCCCCATATTTATAACAAACAAAGAGTACATGAAAGAACACCCTGATGTTGTCAGGGCATTTGTGGAAGCCGTATCTGAGGGCTACACCTATGCAGCACAGCATCCAGAGGAAAGCGCTGAAATACTTCTCAAACATGCACCTGAACTGAAAAAAGAGCTTGTAGAAAAGTCTCAAGAATGGCTTTCACCTAAATATATATGGGATGGCAAATGCTGGGGTTATATGAAAAAGGAAGTGTGGGACAGATACTCAGATTACATGGTAGAGATGGGCCTCATATCCCAGAAACCCGCAGATGTCAGCACACTATTCACAAACGAGTTCTTGCCATGTCAGAAATAACGGTCAGAAATCTTACTGTCAAATATGACGACTTTGTGGCCGTGGAGGATGTCTCCTTTGATGTCCCCCACGGCCTTCACATCGCCCTTGTGGGTCCTTCTGGTTGCGGTAAGTCTACCATCTTGAAATCTGTTGCCGGTCTCATACCATACACAGGCACAGTAGATGGCACTCCTGAGCGTATCGGCTATATGCCACAGAAAGGGGTATTGCTACCTTGGTATACCGTTATGAAAAACCTCACACTACCCCTTACATTGAGGGGCATATCTGAGAAAGAGGCACAAAAGAAAGTAGAAAGCCACCTTGAAGAGTTTGGCCTAAAAGGCTTTGAAGATAAATACCCCTCTGTGTTGTCTGGTGGCATGTACCAGCGTGCCGCCTTGCTACGCACACTAATGGTAGAAGCCCCCCTTATACTCCTTGATGAGCCGTTTGGGGCAGTAGATGCCCTAAACCGCAGAAGACTATGGCTGTGGCTTGAAGAGCGTCGCATGGGCTGGGACATATCTACTATCATGGTTACCCACGATGTAGAAGAGGCCGTGTTTTTGTCAGATATCGTCATCGTCCTTGATGGACCTCCAGCCCGCATCAAGAAAGTTGTCAATGTACCACTGCCACATCCCCGTGATATCCACCACATGGGTACCCCACAGTTTGCCCACCTTGCCGAAGAGGTTTTAGAAGCCGTTATTGAGAGGTGAAAGTTAAAACATCGTCTGTGAAACAGCACTCAATCTTTTCAAAGCAATATCTGTATACTCCTTTTTTATTTCATACCCCACAAAATGCCTTTTTAAGCGCTTGGCAACAACAAGCGTTGTACCGCTACCGGCAAATGGATCAAGAACCACATCGCCGGGATAGGTATAAAGCTTGATAAGTCTATAAGGCAGCTCTTCCGGAAAAGGGGCTGGGTGTCCTACTCTTTTTGCCCTCTCAGGGGGAAAAGTCCATACACTAGATGTCCATGCAAGAAATTCTTCTCGCCTGATATCAGGTTCTTTACCTCTATCCGGTAGACTCAAAGAATCTTTAGAAAAAACCAATATATACTCATGAAAGTCTCTAAGCACAGGATTTTTTGGGCTTTTCCATGTTCCCCATGCAGTAGAAGATGCACCAGCAGCAGCCTTATACCAAATAATT
>JAMORD010000134.1 GCA_027063755.1 bacterium
GGAAGCGTGGAAACTTATTGTGCAGCACAATAGACCATCTGTTTCGTTTTTACAGAGAAAGCTTCGGGTGGGCTTCAACAGAGCTTCTCGTATTATGGACCAGCTGGAAGAACTGGGTATTGTAAGCCCACCCGAAGGACCACAGGGTAAAAGGCAGATACTACGCACCGATTACGATAGCGACTTATAATTGATGTTCCTCTTTGTATGTATCAAAGATGTAATCTATATATCTAAGATAGTCCTCTACATTAAAGATATGTTCTATTTCAGTATTACTAAAAACATGGGATAAATGCCCTTTGACAAGCTCTTTCAGGTGTAAAGTGTCGTCTTCCCAGACTTGCATTGACAAACTTTGCACTATCTTATACGCATATTCACGCACATAACCTTTATCCATAAGAGCAACAAGCAGTCGCCCTGCAAATATTAGCCCTCTAAGGTAATCAAGATTCGCTTTCAGATATTTCTCATTCACCCTTATATCTTTCAATAGTTTTGTCATAAGCTTCGTAGTATATGCGGCTATGTGGTACATATCTGGGAACATAATACGCTCAGTAGATGAATGGGATATATCCCTTTCAAACCACAAATCGTTGTTTTCTAAGGCAACATTGACATAAGACTGAACAACTCTGGCAAGTCCAGTGATTCTTTCCCATGATATAGGATTTTTTTTGTGTGGCATGGCCGAAGAACCTGTCTGTCCTTTATAAAAAGGCTCTTGCACCTCTAATATCTCGGTAAGGTCCATAAGTCTGAAATTAATAGACCAGCGTTTCAGTGCCGACATAAGTTTGGCCATAGCCCATACAACATCGGCAAAGACATCGCGAGATATAACCTGTGTTGCTGGTATAAATCTTTTCAGCCCCAACTTATCTGCAACATATTCCTCTACTTCAGGAGGCAAGTTGGCATATGTTCCTACAGCACCAGAGAGTTTCACATATGAAATAGACTTCTTCACCTGTTGAAGTGTTTCCCAAACACGTAACCCTTCATAGTGATATCCCAACAGCTTCAAGCCCAAAGTCATAGGCTCTGCATGTATACCATGAGTACGACCAATCTGGGGCATATATCTATACCTCTGGGCAAGACCATAAAGAACATTAAGCATATCCTTCCAAAGATTCTCTATATAGTTAAGGCTTTCTATATTGAGAAGTACAAATGCCGTATCAAGAACATCAGACGATGTCAAACCTTTATGGAAATACTTTGCATCATCTCCAATATAGCGAGACACAACATTGACAAATGCCACCACATCATGGCGGGTTTTCTTTTCCTCCTCTAAAATTTCCTCAACGGTAAAACGAGCATTTTCCCTAACACGGGCTGGTACATCAGATGGCACCTTACCTACGGAGGCCAATCCCTCTAAAGCCAAAATTTCCACTTCCAACATCTTAGAAAACTTATTGTGAAGATTCCAAATCTCTTCTATGGTCCTGTCAGAATACCTTGCTATCACTCTTATCCCCTCCTATATAATCTTATTCCCATCTATATCTACCCCTACCAGTAAAGGCATATCTTCTACATATACCTTTAAAAGTGCCTCAGGACCAAGTTCTTTATATGCTACAGTTTCATAGTACTTAACCTTCTTACCATAAAAAGCCCCTGCCCCCCCAACGGCAAGTAGATACACCATATGTCCTTTAATAACATCTATAGCCTGTTGAGATAAAGAGCCTTTACCTATAATAGCCTTTACTCCTTTATCAATAAGCCATGAAAAAAACTTCTCCATACGGGCTGTTGTAGTGGGGCCACATGCTCCCAAAGGCAATTTACCTTTAAATGATGGACCACAAAAGTAAACGGGGTAAGTTTCATTAAAGCTGAATTCATCATCAATCACACGCCTCAATGTACCATCACGCATAGTATATAAATATCCCGTATAAGAAATCCATGTCCCTGCTTTCTCCTCAAACATGGCTCAACCAACTCCTTGTTAAATAGCACTGAAAGGATACAGCGACATGAAAACCCGCTATATGAGAGGGGGCATATTCCACTGCAACATGTGCCACTCCACACCGTCCCCCTATAATACCCTGAGCTCCTCGGTTAGATTGCATTTTTATAGCAGACAGCAGATTCTTTTCAAATTGACTAACCATGCTATCACTATGAAACTGTCCTATTTCTCTAAACAAAGCCAGTTTAGATAACAAGGTAGCATCGGAAAGCGTCCCTCCCATACCTATGCCAACCATAACAGGAGGACAAGACTTAGGAAAACGGCGAAGAACTTCAGAAACAATTGCATCAATCATATCCTTAGTAGTTGAAGAACCTGTAAATGTAAGAACAAAACCTTGGAGCTCACTACCAGCCCCACTAACCTGCACCCCTACAATGCCTTTCCACTGAGAAACAACTTTTATAAACGGTATTTGATTTTCTCCTACATTTTCATGAACCAAAGGTGACTTCACCTGACTATTACGCATATTGAGTGTTCTCATATATGCACTAATCTCTGACTTAACAATATTCACATCTAATTCCTTGGCAACATCTGATGCCAAATAAACAGTCACAAGTCCTGTATCTTGACACAAGGGGACATGAGAAACCTGTGAAACCTCTTCATTGCGTAAATACACTTCAATAATCCGTCTTTCAACATCGGATATATCGTCTTTTAAACATAACTCCATATAAGCCTTCATATCAGGCCGTATCACATAGAGATTTTTATACAAGAGGTCTTTTACAATATCAAGCATCCCCCTAAGCCCCACATATATCACCCCTATCAACTCATAAAGGGGCGGTTATCCCGCCCCTCTACCTTGCTAAAATTGTGTTATTTCTTGCCACCTTTTTTGTTCTTCTTTCCAGTATGGTATTCATGACGCTTATAATCGCTCATAATACCTTCCTTGGAAACTTTCTTGTTAAAGCGCTTGATGAGATCCTCTATAGACTCATTTTTTCTTCTATGTACTTCTGCCATCATTTCTCCCCCCTTTCCTTGAAATAGTTCTTAAGCGAAGCCTTATCCCGGAGGCCAACCCATCTCACGCCCACCTAAGACATGGACATGAAGATGGTCTACCGCCTGGCCGGCATCTTTACCATTGTTGATAACAATTCTAAAACCACTTTCTGCAATACCTTCAAGATCGGCTACCCTACGAGCAACAAGAAGCAAATGTCCAAGCAACGCCTCATGTTTTACAGGATCGGCATCTGCAAGCGAAGAAATATGTTCCTTAGGAATTACCAAGATGTGTGTTGGTGCTTGCGGATTAATGTCTCTGAAGGCGAGGGAAATCTCATCTTCATAAACAATGTCTGCGGGGATTTCTCTCCTCACAATCTTGCAAAAGATGCATTCAGACACTACCATATCACCTCAGACAATTTTTATTTCACATGTGTATTATACTACACTACTGAGGTGATGTATACATGATTTTTCACTATAGAAAAACAATAGACTCAACAAACACATGGGCTAAGCAAATAACAGACACTAAGCATATGCATACTCTATATGCAGGATACCAAACAGCCGGTAAGGGGAGACGGGCAAGGAAATGGATATCTTCGCCTGACACCAATGTACTTATGTCTATAACCCATATACACACGCTCACGAACATGGAGCCTTGGTTTTACGGAATAGTGGCATCCTATAGTGTCATACTGCTACTAAAAAACTACGGAATTGACGCCTACTACAAATGGCCTAATGATGTGTGGACCCCAAAGGGTAAAATATGTGGTATCTTGCCAGAGAGCACATGGAACGGTTCAACAGTAGAAAAAATCATTGTAGGTATTGGCCTTAATGTTAACGAACCATCTTTTCCAGAGGACATTGTTGCCACATCTATGTATATAGAAACAAGACAAACCTTTGACATCCATTCTCTTGTTAGGAAACTTAGCTACCATTACATGCAAGCACTAAACGAAAAAAAAGAAACCATCATTGAGTTCCTATGGGAACATTTCATATGGAAAGATATGGAAATTACTATTATGCCAGACAATGTAAAGGGCATACCTACTCGCATGCTAAATGACGGAAGTCTTGTCATAAACAACAACGGAAAAGAAGAGATTTTTAGATGGGGAGAAATCACAATAAGGAAGGTATAGAATGGGAGGGGGTACTCCCCTCCCGTGCAGTCTGTACTCTTATTTCTTTACGACATTAACAGCCTGAGGACCTTTTTCTGTCTCTTTGATGTCAAACTCAACAGCATCCCCCTCGGCAAGAGTACGGTAACCTTCGCCCTGAATAGCTGTGTAGTGGACGAACACATCACCCTGACCATCATCGCGGGTGATAAACCCATAACCCTTCTTGTCGTTAAACCACTTAACATGACCTGTAAGCATACTACTAAAACCTCCTGCTACTTTTCATACTCACACCCCTCGGGATCCCCCTAAAGATGTGGCATAAGTATTATACCACCAATAAGATATAATGGTGTTGAGGTGATGTCAATGAACAAACAAAGGCTTATAGCCATAACAATGTTGATAATAACATTGATACTAACCATAGCATCACCAATAACATCGCAAGCCCAGAAAACACATCAATTCCCCATGAAAAATGTATTCCCAACGCTCGTCCCCAGACAAATTGTCATATTAAATGGCACTCCATTTTTTCTCATCTCACAAGATCAGCTACTAACCGCCTCAGGTCAAATTTTATCTCTTCCTGTACCCACGGAAAAAATCATACCGAGGGAAAAAAATCTGCTCCTACTGACAAATGGCAGGTTGGTGACCTTTAATCCAAAAACATCTAGTCTGGCAACCAGCAGCGTAATATCAGGTGTTGTATATGTTGCCCCAGACCTGTCTGGATATGCTACATTTAAAAATGGGTATCTTTATATCTATACCCCCAACCATGCCCTCTTGTATCAGATAGCCCCACCCATAGATTCATTTGCCATCAAAGATGGACATATATACCTCATTAAAGACGGTATTGTCATGAGAATTACAGCTAGAAAAATTGACGATGTATGCACTCCCCAAATTCATCCATATACATTAATAGGTACTGCTTCACATATGTATGTCATCGGTTTCAAAGGATTAACAAGATTTGACAATTGTAACTCAACAATTGTCTTCACCGATAAGCCCAGATACATATCTGCAGTAGGAAACAATCTATATATGCTGTCCACAAATGGTATCCTATATATGCTAAAAGATGGACAGTGGCATGACAAAGGGCGCTTTCACCCATCATCTCGTCTTCTTTCCAGGTTTGTACTAACACCGACATCGGCTTATTC